>JANPDX010000254.1:0-11500 GCA_031431695.1 Dehalococcoidia bacterium | reverse complement strand
CCCGTGGCGATGGGCAGGTCGTAGGCGGGCCCCTCCTTGCGGAGGTCGCTCGGCGCAAGCGAGATCGTGACTTTGCTGTTCGCGGGCCAACTCAAGCCGCTGTTGCGAATCGCCGAGCGAACCCGTTCACGAGACTCTTGCACGGCCGTATCAGGCAGCCCCACGACAATGGTTGCCGGAAGCTGAGAGCGCGTGATATCGACCTCGACATCGACCAGCTCGCCGTCGAGGCCCACAACCGCACAGCTCAGGACCTTCGCCAACATGCGCGGATTGTGGAAGGAATGGGGCGGAGGGGTCAATGCGGCGTGAGCCTATGAGGACATTCGCTCAGTCCAGCGCGAGCGGAAGCGAATTGTAAACAGTGTTGACTGGAAGTACTATGCGGCATCCCCGGCAAGGATCCGCATTGATGCAAGATCGATATGGCTACGAAGTGACCTCTTCGTCGGCACGAGCCGTCGAGCATCTCGACGAGGCTGTGAGACTCACAACCTCGCTCCGACCTGGGGCCTATGACGCATACAAGGCTTGCCTCCTGGAAGATCCGGACTTCGCGCTCGCCCACGCCGGGCTGTCGTTCAATCTGCACGTTGGTGGCCGGCCGGACCGCGCCAGGGAATCAATCGCCACAGCGCGTACCCTCGCTGCTCGCGGAACGCAGAGAGAGCAACAGCACATCGAAGTCTTCGGGGCCTTCATGGATGGCGACCTGCGACGAACAGGCGAACTTGGTCGCGAACATCTCCGGGAGTACCCCAAGGACGTTCGGGTGGTTGGCCTCACCATCTTCGCCCTCAATTTGGGTGGAGGGCTGACTCGAAAGGCCGAGGCGCTCGAGTTCCTCACGACTCTCCGCCCCGACCTTGGCGGTGACGGCTATTTCGAAAGTGCGTTGAGCTTTCAGATGACTGAAAACAACCTGTGGGATGCAGGACGCCGGCACGCCCAAATCGGACTTACCGCCGATCCGGGAAGCTTCTTCGCTGCGCACTCGGTGACGCACGTCCACCATGAAGCCGGTGACATAAGCTCGGGCGTCAACTTCCTTCAGCCATGGCTCGACACCGCGGATCGATCTGCTCCCTACTCTGGTCACCTCGCCTGGCACCTTGCCCTTTTCGAACTCGGCAGAGGTGAGACGCAGCGAGCGATAGCGATCTTCGATCGTTCACTTCGACCGGCCGTCTATCCGGGGGTACCGGTCGCTTCGTTGATGGACGCCAGTTCTTTCCTCTGGCGACTCAACCTCTACGGAGTGCCCCTCCCCGAAGGTGCTGCCGAGGAAGTGCGGGAACTGGCGGAGTCGCGGTTCGCCACCTCCACCACTGGGTTTGCCGCGAGCACTGGCTCATTAACCCCCGCGATTGACAGGCCATGGCTCTCGGCAATTGCGGTAATGTTGATGCCTCGACCGCTGGGCGAACGCGCTGCGCTCCCGGCTTACCGAGGGAACGGTTCTCGCCGGTGACATCTTGCCAACCATCGCCGAGGCCGTCGCCGCATTCGCACGGGGACAATTCGATGCCTGTGCGGACTTGCTGGACGCCCGGACAGAGGACTTCGTCCGCATCGGCGGAAGCCGAGCGCAGTTCGAAGTCTTCGCCGATACCCTGATTGGCGCTTGCTTGCGTTCGGGCCGTCACGAGCGGGCCCGCCAACTCCTTGATGAGCGACTGAAGCGTCGGCCGTCAAGGCGTGACGAGCAATGGCTCGCCGCCGCAGCAGGGTGAACCCAGGCACGGACGAAGGTTGGTGATCCTCCGGCCCCATCCTCCCCCACCCCAAACGGCCATCCGGCCCCGATTGAGCGTACATTTGGCCATGGCCCCATTGTTCTCCGGATGGCATCGTCCGAAACATGCGGCGGCATCTTTGCGCCCGTAGGACGAGGGGATTTCCATGACAGCAACCGACATCATCGCCCGGCCGGATTCGGCGGCAACCGAGAACTTCGACGTACTCATCGTCGGTGCAGGCATATCCGGCGTCGGCGCCGCATACCACCTTACCAGTCAGCGGCCGGGCACGAGCTTCGTGGTCCTTGAAGCACTCGATAATTTCGGTGGCACGTGGTGGACCCACCGCTATCCCGGCATCCGTTCGGATAGCGACCTTTATACCTTCGGTTATCGCTTTAAGCCGTGGACGAGCGCGCCGATTGCCACCGCCGAAGAGATCCTCAAGTACATGGGCGAAGTGATCGATGAGAACGACCTCACCCCGAACATTCGCTACAACCACAACATTTCGTCGGCCAAATGGTCGAGCGAGGACAATCGCTGGACTATCGAAGCGACACGCTCGGACACGGGCGAGACACAGCGCTTCACCGCCAACTTCCTCTGGATGTGCCAGGGCTACTACCGCCAATCGCAGGGTTACACACCCGAATGGTCTGGCATGGACCGGTTCCGGGGCGAAATCGTGCATCCGCAAACGTGGCCGAAAGACCTCGCCTACGCTGGCAAGAAGGTGATCATCATCGGCTCAGGCGCGACGGCGGCCACGCTCGCACCGGCCATAGCGGGCGATTGCGAGCACGTCACCGTCCTTCAGCGTTCGCCAACCAACTTCATTCCCGGCCGCAACCAGAATGACCTCGCCGACACACTTCGCCAGTTGCAGATAGATGAAACGTGGATCCACGAAATCGTGCGCAGGAAGATCCTGTTCGACCAGGACGTGTTCACGAAGCGCGCCTTCGAAGAACCGGAAGTCGTGAAGCGCGAACTGATCGGCATGGTACGGGCATTCCTCGGCCCTGATTTCGACATCGAAACCCATTTCACGCCCCACTACCGGCCATGGCGCCAGCGTATAGCCTTTGTCCCAGACGGCGACATCTTCCAGGGTATCCGCGCCGGCAAGGCGTCTATCGTCACCGATGAAATCGACACCTTCACGGAGCGCGGCATCCTGCTCAAGTCCGGCGAAGAACTCGAGGCGGACATCATCATCACCGCGACGGGATTCAATCTGAATGTGCTCGGCGACATCGACTTCGAAATTGACGGCAAGCCGCTCGACTTTTCGAAGACCGTCACCTACCGCGGGATGATGTTCACCGGCGTCCCCAACATGCTCTGGGTGTTCGGCTACTTCCGTGCCAGCTGGACGCTTCGCGCCGACCTCCTGGCGGACTTCGTCTGCCGCCTGCTCGCGAACATGGAAAAGAGGGGGGCCAAACGCGTCGAAGTCGCCTTGCGGCCGGAAGACAAGGACATGGAACTCCTGCCATGGATGGACCCGGAGAACTTCAACCCGGGCTACCTCATGCGCGCCATGGACCTTTTGCCGAAGCGCGGCGCAAAGCCGGAATGGCAACACTCGCAGGACTACTGGAAAGAAAAGGACGAACTGCCAGTCATCGACCTCGATGGCCTGGAGTTCGTCTACCGGTAGGGCGCTGAAGCATTTCCGCCCGGACGTCTATCATTGGTGATGGCGCAGCGTGAGGTACTCCTCAGCAGTAGGCGCGAATGAGGACGCTCGATGCTTTTTCAACGCAAACCCGCGACGGTCACCGCAGCCGACGCCCTCCCGGGTCGTTCAGCGGCCATTACCGCGCCCGCCAAGCACCTGGTTCTTAGCACCCCGATGGACGGCCCCTGGCCCGAAGGCACGCACCGGGCGACCTTCGGGATGGGCTGTTTCTGGGGCGCGGAAAAGTTCATGTGGAAGGTGCCGGGCGTTTACTCGACATTCGTCGGCTATGCAGGCGGCTTCACGCCGAACCCAAGCTACCCGGAGGTTTGCTCGGGGCGCACGGGCCACGCGGAGGTTGCCGTCGTCATCTACGACCCGGTAGCCGGTTCCTACGACGCGTTGCTCAAGGTGTTCTGGGAGAACCACGACCCGACCCAACTGAATCGCCAGGGCGGCGACGTCGGCACCCAGTACCGGTCGGTCATCCTCGTCGAGGACGCCGAACAGGAACGGCTCGCGACCGAATCGCGCGACCGTTACCAGGCTGCGCTACAGGCGGCAGGCTTCGGCGAAATCGTCACGGAGATCGTCCCTGCGGGCGCCTTCTACTACGCCGAAGACGAACACCAGCAGTATCTTGCGAAACACCCAAACGGCTACTGCAACCACGGCTTCTGCCAGGCGGCGTATCCGGGGTCCGCGACGGGAGTTGTGGTGGAGCGGTAGGGCCCGGCGGGCGAGCGAACTTTGCTGAAAAGACTGATGGACTGGCCCATCAGGGGCGGGCGACAGTGGTCACGGATTCGCAGTTCGCCCTATAGGACGCAACTCCGTCGCTCGTAATCGCCAGGACGAGCGAACGTTCGGGCGATCCTGCCCAGGTAATGGCCGCGGAATAGTGTTCCCCCGTTCGCAGACGCCGGGCCGTCCCTAGGCCCTCGGCAAACTGCAGCCGGAGCTCCGCGTTCGCGGCGTCGGGAGTCACCCATTGCGGCTGGCAAGCCGATAAGACGAGGTTGTGGCGTGTCCCGAGGCGTTCCCCCGGGACGCACTCCAGTACGGGCATGCCCCTCCAGGGCGCGGCACCGCAGGCAACGAACTGTTCGAAGAACGGTGAAGACCCTTCGCCGAAATCACTCGCCAGGAATTGGTCCAACGCCCGGTCCGCAGAGGCATCTTGAAATGATGGAATGCCGAGCCCGAAGCTTTCATGGGCGGCGCGGGCTGGTTGGACAGGCGCTGATGCTTGAACAAGGACCACGGGGCTCCCTGGGAGCCATCGCCAGCCCACGGCGGCGGTCGCCGGCACGAACGCCACCGCGACGAGGATGAGGGCGATGCGGATCACTCTGGCTCGCCCGGATTCCACCCGCAACGAAGTGTCACTGAACCTTCGCTTTTGTGTTTCGGAGCCACGCGATTCGGCTACAGCTTCGTCGGACGCGCGGTCAGGCATGCCCATTGTGCGCCTGATGAGGAGCGTGACAGGTATGGCGTCACTCCGCTGTTCCGATTCTGGGCCGTTGGTCGCAGACCTGCGAAGTGTCACGTTTTGTCGATTTCTGTTGGTGTCACGGCCGGGTGACCAGCAACCAAGCGTATTTCCCTCATAGTGCTCCGCCCTGTCTGTCGGAAAGTAGCCGACGCGGACTGCGCGAGGTTGGCGTACCTCACGGTTCCGCGGAATTGCTCTGTTAGTTTTGGACAGACAGCCGGGTGGATGATGCAAATACGTACTAAGACCCAACTACAGCTTTTGCCTCCCAGGGCCATCGCGAGAAGGGTTCTTGAGTCTCGGTAGCGCAGAAGCTACGAAAAGAAAGTTGGTTCGAATGACTACCAGTGGCGTCGGCCTCAGCCTCATCCTTATCGCCGTGGGCGCAATCCTTGTCTGGGCCGTGGAAGCCTCGTTGCAAGGCCTTGATATCAAGGTCGTCGGGACAATTCTCATGGTGGTTGGGGGCATTGGCTTGCTCTTCACGTTGCTCTTCATCGCCAGTTTCGCGCCGTTCGGACGTGACGGCAGGGGCCACGACTCGGTCTAGTAGAGGTCTGCAACCCCCAACATCACTCAGTGTCCTTGCGGCATAGCGCCGTTCACAACGCACGACAGGTTCATACATCCGAAGGAGGCCAAGAAATGGCGTCAGTACTTTCCGCGAGTTCTATCTCTAGCGACAAAGTGAAGAATCTCCAGGGCGAAGACCTCGGCAAGATCGAAGACCTCATGATCGATCTCAAGAGCGGACGGGTGGCGTACGCAGTCGTCTCGTTCGGCAGCGGGTTCATGCACAGCGGGAAACTGCTCGCTATCCCGTGGGCTTCGCTCGCCGTGGACCAGGGCGACAAGAAGATCATCCTCAACGTGCCCCGCGAAACGCTGGAATCAGCCGAAGGCTTCGACAAGGATCACTGGCCGGACATGGCCGACGAAGCGTTTCGCACGCGCACCTACGGCCACTACGGTGTGGAGTCCTGGTAACTCAGACCATGCCAGTGAAGCAGGAATTCATCACCGACCTCGAAGCCATTCGGAAACGCGCCCGCGCGAAAATGATGGATGGCGCCATAACGAAGGCATACACGGCGGACCGCGAACGTGTCCTGGGCGTCTTGAATGAGACACTGGCTACCGAAATCGTTTGTGTTCTCCGCTACAAAAGCCACTACTACGCAGCCCGTGGACTCTACAAAGAGCCGGTAGCTGCGGAGTTTCTCGCTCACGCCGCCGAAGAACAGGTTCACGCAGATATGATTTGCGAAAGAATCACGCAGCTCGGTGGCGAACCAAACCTCAATCCCGAAGGCATGGCAGCCCGCAGCCATTCCGAATATCGAGGCGGCGAGACGCTCCAGGACCTCGTTAAAGAGGACCTGGTGGCGGAACGCATCGCAATAGAGACCTATTCCGAAGTGATTCGCTGGCTCGGGGACGATGACCCGACAACGCGAAGAATGTTGGAAGAGATCCTTGCCATGGAAGAAGAGCACGCGAACGACATGCTTGACCTCCTTGGGAGCATGGAGAAAACCACGTGACCGCCACGGAAAAGGTCAAGAAGACCAGTTCACCTGCTACCTATGTGAACGCGTCTATCAGCGAAGCCGACCTCGACCAGGTCATTGAAGACTCGTTCCCAGCGAGTGACGCCCCATCACACACTCCAATCACGGGGCTTGGCCCTCCACCACACTTCGAAGCGTTACCGACTACCCCTGAACGTCGCCGGGGCACGGCACTACTTGCAGCTGCGGTCGGCGTCATCACAGTCGTCGTTCTAATGACGGCTCTCTGGCGCCGTCACTCACGCTCCGCCGGAGCCGGACCAATCGGCCGGGTGCTCAGGGCATGACCCCGGTTCGGACTGAAATCCTCACCAAACCATTCGTCGAATTCATCGACGGACCCATACACAAAAGAAAGCGATAACGAAATGACTACGGTCGATGACAAGGCAAAGGCCAAGTTCAACCAGGGAGTCGGTGCGACCCGCGAGAAGGTGGGCGCCGCTACCGGAGCCGACAGCATGAAGGCGAAGGGCGCCAGGCAACACGCGAAAGGCGACGCTCAGGAAGCCGTCGCCAAAGCGAAGGATACCGTCAACGAAGCCACGAAGAAGGTCAAGACCGCGCTCGACCTTTAACGGTGAGCATTCATCGGGACTTGCCAGCGGAAGCTACTCGCTGGCAAGTCTCCCAAGCCACACGCAATCGGCAAATCGGGCCCCAGGCGCCCTGAAGGAGGCAGCTCATGCGAATCGGAGGCGGAGCCCTCGCACTCATCGTTTTGATCATCGTCCTGATCATTCTGTTCTAGGCAAACGCACCACCGCACGCCTCCGGCCGGTCACGGAAGGCGCGCGGAACGAATGGCCGCACCCTCCACCATCACCCGGGAAAGTTGGCTCAAAATGAGCAACGGCAGCGTTGGTCTCAGTCTCGTACTCATTGCGGTCGGCGCAATCCTCACATGGGCCATTGACGCAACAGTGACAGGCCTGGACATCCAAATTGTCGGTGTGATCGTGATGATCGCCGGGTTGGTTGGACTGACATTCACGCTCCTCTTCTGGTCGAGCTTCGCTCCGTTTGGCCAAGTTTGGAATAGCTCACCACGAAGTCCGGTTGTGAGGCGCAACGACCTTGACCGACAGAATCCCGTTGTAAGGCAAAGTGACCTCGACCAGGCGAACCCGGTCGTCCGCCAGAGCGATCTTGATCGGACAAACCCGGTTCTCAGGCAGAACGACCTCGAACAGGCCAATCCGGTCGTCCGCCGGAGCGACCTCGAACGGAACAACCCGGTCGTCCGGCAGAACGACCTCGAACGGCAGAACCCTGTCGTGCATCGGGAAGATCTCGACCGCCAGAATCCAGTGGTCCGTCAGAATGACCTTGACCGCGACAACCCGGTTGTTCGCCAGGCCGACCTCGTGCGCCGCGACCAGCAGTGATAGACCCGTCTTCGTTCCGAACGCCGATCCCGAGGAGGACCAGATGAACAGCATGCCAACAGTCGTTGTCGCCTACATCCGCGAGGACGAACGATATGCTCCGGTCACCCTTGCTGCCATCGAGGCCGCTCGCTCCGCCGGTGCGCAACTCATCCTGTACGACGCCGACTCGGCGTCCCGAATGAGTGAACCGCTCCCGGGTACGTGGTCGGCCGATAACGGCGAGCGTCCATTTGGCGACAGACTCACGCCCGAAGAGATCGAGAGTGCGGGCAGGCACGAACTGGCAGAACAAGTACGTGCCGCTCGCACCAGCGGCATTGATACTTTCGGCTGGTTGGCTTCTACGCGCGGGGCCAGCGACTTCCTCGACTATGCCGACGCACAGGGTGCGGGCCTCCTGGTTGTTCCAGACGACATGCAGGACGAGGGCCTTCTTGCCCGGCTTCGTGGCGCGCCGGCGCCCGGGGAGATCGAAGGCAAAGCTGACCGGGCGGTTCTGACCGTCCCGGTTGGCGAGCCGGTCTGACCACTCACATGAAGCTGGCTGTTGTCGGACGCCGCTGAACTGCCCGACCGCTGAGGAAGCAGGAGGACCATTCGTGAGCTCACAGAGGCTAGAACCCTTCTTGTTTCAGGACGACCCGTGGGTCGCACCGCTGGTGAGTCCTCTGATGCTGACTGCTCCTCCTTCGGTGGGTCAGTTAAGCCCGGATGAAGTCGCGTGCGTTCACGATGCAGTCTGGGTGGTGGAAACAGGCAGTCACCGGGTTGTTCGAAAGCCGTGCCCTGCCTGTCACTAGCGGAATGTGCGCGAGCGACCGCGACGCCGATAAGACCGCTTGAATTTCGACCTGTGGTCGGTCACCCGGCAACTTTCGCCGGGATCCGGCCCAGGCGGCGCTACATGCGGCAGACTTCGGCGAAATCGTCACGGAGATCGCCCCTACCGGCGCCTTCCACTACGCCGAAGACGAACACCAGCAGTATCTTGCGAAACACCCAAACGGCTACTGCAACCACGGCTTCTGCCAGGCGGCGCACCTGGGGTCAGGGACGGGGATTGTGGTGGAGCGGTAGGGCGAGGCCCCCCAATTCGCTCGTGGTTGCCGAGCAGGGATTCGAACCCCGACCGAAGGCTCCAAAGGCCTTTGAACGCCGGTGCGGCGCCGAGTGCTGGTCGCCCATTCGGAACTCGGTCCACGCTTTCGAAGGCTCGCCCTACCCCGCAACCTTCGCCAACAACGCGATCCCTCTCCGTATCCCGTCTTCGCTGACGCTTGAGTAGCCCATGAGGAAGCTCGCCCCGGGCGGTGGCGTGCCCACGTAGTAGGGCGCCGCTGAGTAGATGCCCACGCCCTGTTCGCGCGCCGCCCCGATGAAGCCGTCGGCGTCGCTTACGCCGGCGATGTTTACGAGGACGTGCATGCCGCTTTCGGTGCCGGTGATCGTTGCGCGCTGGCCGAAGTGTTCGTCGAAGGCGGCGAGCAGCGTCGTCCGGCGCGTTTCGTAGACCTTTCGCATGCGCCGCAGGTGCCGTTCGAAGTGACCCTCGTCGATAAACAGCGCGAGCACCGCCTGGTAGAGCAGCGCGACATGGCGGTCGGTGAGCCACTTCGCGCCGGTGATCGCAGGCTGCAGGCCCGGCGGCGCCACCATGTACCCCAGCCGCAGCGCAGGGAGCAGCACCTTGGAAAGCGTGCCGGTGTAGATGACGCGGCCGCCTTCGTCCAGGCCCTGCAGTGCGGCCAGCGGGCGGCCTTCGTAGCGAAACTCGCTGTCGTAATCGTCTTCGATGATGACCGCGCCGGTGCGGTTCGCATGGGCGAGCAGTTCGAGCCGCCGCGATGCGGACATAACGGCGCCGCTGGGAAACTGGTGCGATGGCGTCACGTAGATGACTCGCGCATCGTCGGGGACGCACTCCACCCGGATGCCCTCGTGGTCGCAGGGCACCGGGGCGAGCCGGGCGCCAATGGCCTGGAACACGGCACGCGCCCCGCGATAGCCGGGATCTTCGATTGCCACGGTGTCACCGGGGTTCACCAGCACACGCGCCGCGATGTCGAGCGCCTGTTGCGAGCCGTTCACCACCAGCACCTGGCTGGCGTCGCAACGCACCCCGCGCGAACGCTGCAGGTAGCGTGCAAGTGCCTCGCGCAGTTGCGGCAGGCCCTCGGTTGGCCCGTAACCGAGCAGTTCCTTCGGCGGGTAGTCGAGGACGCGTTTCGTTAGCGTGCGCCACGCATCGATGGGGAATTCGTCAAATGAGGGGGTGCCGTAGCGAAACTCGAAGGTCGCCGGCCGGCCGACCACTTCATCAATGGCGTTCGGGACCTCGCCCGCAATCAGCCGCTGGGCGAAGTCAGAAAGGCGGAGCGGCAAGGCTGGGCCGCTGCCGTTCGAACCAGCAAACGCCGTGATTGATTCGGCCCGAAAGGCCCGGTCCGGCAAGTCCGGCGCCACGTACGTGCCAGACCCGTGGCGTGCCGCGAGGTATCCCTCGGCAATGAGCTGCTCGTACGCCTCGAGGATCGTGTTTCGGGCGAGCGAGAGGTCGCTGGCAAGAACCCGCGTCGGAGGGAGGCGCTCACCCGGCCTAAAACGACCGCTCAAGATGCTTTCACGAATCGCTTCGGCGAGCCGCTGGTACGCCGGACGCGCCGGATCGTCAGGGAGTTCGATGACGATGTCCAAGCGTGAATGGTACCAGCCCGGCGCCGGGCGAGACATTTCCCTTCCGCTATACTCCCGAAAACACCGGAGGCGCACGAATGGTCAACGAGGAAATGCAAAAGCAATGGAACTCTCCCCGGACCATGAAATTTTGGCGCGCCGCGGAGGGCGGCATCGCCGGGCTGACCGCACCGCTCCTCAACGCTCTCCAACCGGCGCCGGGCGAACGCATGATGGACGTCGGCTGTGGCGGTGGCCTCTCCACGATCGCCGTGGCTCAAGCTGTTGGCCCTACCGGTCACGTTGTTGGCGCTGACATCTCGGAGGAATTGCTCGGGCTGAGCCGCGAACGCGCGACTGCAGCGAACGTTCCGAACATCTCGTTCGTAAGTGCGGACGTCCAGGTGGCGGACGTCCCCGGAGGGCCGTTCGATGCAGTCCTGAGCCGGCTTGGAGTGATGTTCTTCGGTGATCCGGTCGCTGCGTTCGCCAACATCAGGCGGCACATGAAGCCCGGGGCACGGCTCGTGTTCATCTGCTTTCAGGATTTCAAGGCAAACGGCTGGTTTCCCTCGGAGATCCTGGCGAAGTACGAACCGGCCCGCCCACCTTCCCGATTCTTGCCGCCGAGTCCCTTCGCCCTTGGCGATCGGACAGCAACCGAAGGCTACTTGCGTGAGGCGGGATTCAACGGGGCCTCTTTCGAGGCCATCTCGATGGATTTCGATGCGCCGTACGAAATACTGTCGGTGGCCGGACGGGTCCCCCAATTCAACCTGGCGCCTGATGTTGCGGCGGACGCGATTGCCGAACTCCAGGCCTTTGAAACGAAGTACGTCACGAAAGGACGCCACCTGACCGAGCGGAAACTCTGGATCGTGCGAGCGAGCAATCCGGCGTAAGCGGAAGGGTCCAGCTTCCAAACGGAACCTAACGAACGA
>JANPDX010000253.1:0-9224 GCA_031431695.1 Dehalococcoidia bacterium | reverse complement strand
GTTATCACCGAGGACCCAAAGAGGTCGCCATCTTCGGCAATTGGCTCACCCGCGTTGATGCCCACCCGGATGCGGAAGCCCTCGGGCAGAGCCGAGCGCCCGGAAGAGAGCTGCCGCTGTAACGCGGCCGCGCAGTCAAGGGCGCTTTGAATCGAACGAAACCACGCGAGAAAACCGTCGCCCATCGTCTTCACTTCGGTCCCCCCGAACGCGCGCAGAGCATCCCGTGTCGTCTCTTCATGCACACGGAGGACATCCCTGCCGCCCGCGTCGCCAAGCCGGTTCATCATGCTGGCGTGGCCTTCGATGTCCGTGAATAGCACCGTCCGCAACGCTGGCCGCGAATCAGGGTGAGGCGGCTCGATGACCTCCTCCTCTTTCAGTGGTGGCCAATCTTCGCCGAAAAACGCTCCCATGCGAGTGAGCATGTCGGGCGTCGCGCCTTCGACCGGAGACCCCGAAATCGCCGCCAGGTGGAGGTCTTCGATCAACGCCGCGAACTCTCGAGTAGCCGACTCCGGGAACATTTTCGTGGCGTTGGTGCGGATAACGAGCACCGGGCACCTGACCTTCGGCAGGTGCTCCGTCAAGTCCACCGTCAGCATCGCGTTGTAAATGCGGGATGCCATCTTCGGCTCGACACTCGCGCGGAAGTAGTCCGCATACCGGGGCCCTTCCTCCTTCCCCCAGCCGAACGTCTGGGCTGCGACCACGTCGGTGAACATCCGAAAGTCTGTCTCAAGCATCTGCTGGTACATGGCGAGTTGTTGCGGCGACATGAAGTCGGAGCCGCGCGGAAACGGGTTCACGGCAATGAGTTGGCTGACGCGTTCCGGGTTGGCCGCTGCATAGGCAACTGAAACCTGGTTCCCGTGGCCACCCGACAACAGTGCGAACGTTTCGATGCCCAACCGGTCGACGATCGCTTCGAGGTCCGAAACCCGGGCCTCAAGCGAGAGGTCGCCCACTTCCCGGTCCGAGAGCCCCGTGCCGCGCCCGTCGTAACGGATAAGCCGCCGAAATGTGGAGAGGTGTTCGAGGCCTCGTCGGCGGGAAGGGTCGTCCCACTCAAGCTGAAGGTGGTTGTCAGGCGGGGCTGGGATGGAAATCAGCGTCGGGCCCCCGCCAGAGATGGCGAAGGCAATGCGAGTCCCGTCGCGGGCCTGGGCGAATTGGATTCGTTGCTCCATGCCACATTGTAGCCGCTACCCGGCGCCGCCATGCTCGCCGCTTTCGGGAACGGCAATGCTTGCTCTCCTCTGGAAGGCGCCTCCACGTCCGTAGCGGACCGGGTCTGAATCACCCTTTCACGGCACCGACCGGCCCGACCGGCCGTCATCTCTGTCCCCTGTGGCCGCTGCGGCAGGGGGCAGAGATGCGCCAACTTTGCGTGGGGCCGGTTCCAGGACCGCTCGCGGGTCCTCTCGCTAACAGCGTGAGACTTCGCGGTCCGGCAGTCCCCGGTTCACGCATAGGAGCAGCCAATAGGGGCATTGCCGTTTGTTGATGCGCTCCGTGACGTTTGTCACATGCCACCCCGAACTTTGGGGCGAGGGTGGAACAGTCAGGGTTGGGTTAAGGGGGCACCGGCCCAACTCAAGCAGGAGAGGGTTCATGAAAGTACGACTGAAACTACATTGGTGGGTCTCATTGGCCGGCGTTGCCATACTCGGGCTCGCGTTCGCCGGTTGCGCTGGAGACGACGCTGACGCTGCGGGCGATGGCGGCATCGTCGTCGCGACCGCGTCCGGAGGCAGCCCCACCCAGCCGAGCAGCAACGGGGCAACCGAGGGCCAGACCATCACGGTCCTGATGACCGACAACAAGTTCGCGCCCAGCACCCTCGAAGTCGAGGCCGGCAAAAAGGTGACGTTCATCGCCAAAAACCAGGGCTCGGCAATTCACAACATGAAGTTTCTCTCCGCGAAGACGGAGGGCAAAGACTTCGCAAGTGACGCCCTTGTCAACCCCGAGAAGGAAAGCAAATTCACCGTGACATTCACCAAGAAGGGCACCGTGAAGTTCCAGTGCGACTTCCACCTGCCAGACATGGTGGGCGAGATCCTGGTCAAGTAGCACTCATCGCCAACCGTTGCTCATCGCTTCCGCGTTGAGTCCTGACACGCAATTCGGCCGGTTGGATGCCGGTGAATAGAAAGAGGGAGCAAGTGCCAATTACTCGACGAGAACTGATATCGGGCGCGGCTGCGGGAGCCGGTGGACTCGTGCTCGGCGGAGTCACGGGTGGGCTCATCGCCGGTGGCGATGATGGTGGCGGAGGTGGAGGCGCCAGCGGACTCTCCGGCAAGGCGGCTGATGTCGCGAAGGCCCGGAACCTGACTCCGGAAGACGTCACCCGCGCCGTGAAGACCTTCGTCCCTCCCGGGGAGCCCAACAAGGACGAGTACTTGCTCTTCGCCTCCGGAGGGCACTCGGGCCAGATCCTGGTCATGGGCGTCCCTTCGATGCGCCTCCTGAAAGTCATCGGCGTGTTCGCCCCGGAACCATGGCAGGGCCACGGTTACGGCGCTGACTCGTCCGACACGGTGATCAAGCAAGGCTCGGACTCGAAGAACAAGCCGTTGTCGTCCGCGCGCGGCCCGCTGACATGGGGCGATACGCACCATCCAGCCCTGAGCGAGACCAAGGGTGAGTACGACGGCCGCTTTATCTATATCAATGACCGTGCAAATGGCCGCATCGCCATGGTGGACCTTCGCGACTTCAAGACGAAACAAATCGTGGACGTCCCCAACCTGGACACTTCGCACGGCGGCGTGTTCTGCACGCCCAATACCGAATACGTCCACATCTCGACGATGTCGCCAACGCTGGTTGACCTGACCAAATCCGAGAAGGCGCTGGAAAACTACGCAGACAACTTCCGAGGCTATTCCAGCTTCATGGCTGTCGATCCAAAGACCGGCAGGATGGACCTCGCCAAGAGCTTCCAGATCGAACTGCCCCCGTACACCCAGGACCTGGCCGATTCCGGCAAGCTCGTGAGCGAAGGTTGGGTGTTCATCAATTCCTACAACTCCGAGATGTCATTCGGCGGCAACATGACCGGCGGGAAGCCAATCGAAGTTGGAGCCTCGGCAAACGACTTCGACTACATGCACATCATCAACTGGAAGAAGGCCGAGCAAGTAGTTGGGACCAAGTCCAGGACGATCAACGGCATGCGGGTCATCCCGCTTGATGTCGCCGTCTCGGAAGGCATCCTCTACCTCGCGCCCGAACCAAAGAGCCCTCACGGCGTCGATGTCTCCCCCAACGGCAACTACCTGTCGGTCGGTGGCAAGCTCGACCCTCACGTCACCGTTTACAGCTTTGAAAAGATCCAGAACGCGATCAAGAACCAGGACTTCGAGAAGAAGGACCGCTACGGCATCCCTATCCTCAAGCTGGATTCAGTGGTCGCCGGCCGCGTCGAAGTCGGACTTGGCCCACTGCACACCCAGTACGACGACAAGGGCCACGGCTACATCAGCCTCTTCCTCGATAGCGCCGTCGCGAAGTTCACCCTGGGAGAGCCCTACTTCAAGGGCGAACAGGCATTCAAGCTGGTCGATAAGCTCTCCGTCCATTACAACATCGGCCACCTGGTGACCATGGAAGGCGACACCGTTTCGCCTGACGGCAAGTACCTCGTCGCCCTGAACAAATGGTCGATCGACCGGTTCCCGGTTGTCGGCACGCTAAAGCCCCAGAACTTCCAGCTCGTCGACCTGTCGGGCGAGAAGATGGAGATCCTTAGCGACACGCCGATTGGCATCGGTGAGCCGCACTACACCCAGGGCATCAAGATGGAAAAGATCAAGGCCTGGGAGGTCTATCCCGTCGGCACCAACCCGCTGACGATGGAGAAGGATCCCAACGCCGTGGAGAAGGGCAAGGAACGGATTGAGCGCAAGGGGAACACCCTGGAAGTCTGGGGCACCGTTACCCGTAGCCAGTTCAAGCCCGACAACATCAGTGCCAAAAAGGGTGACAAGGTCATCCTTCACCTCACCAACGTCGAGACCACCCCGGATGCGACGCACGGCTTCTCGATTCCGCGCTACAACATCAATGTGAGCCTGGACGCCGGTGAGGCGGTTACCATCGAGTTTGAAGCCGATGCAATCGGTTCATTCGCCTACTACTGCACGGAGTTCTGCTCCGCGCTCCACCTTGAAATGCAAGGTTGGTTGCTGGTCTCCTGAGCACATCGCCTCACGGGGAGAGGAGTACCTCTCCCCGGCCAGTCCCATGCCGCAACTGGGAGGCTCGAAAATGGTTACCCGAAGAAGGTTCCTCGCCCTCGTGGGTGGAGGCGCAGTGGCTGCTTCCGCGACCGCCGGCGGATGGATGCTCCTTCCGGGAGCGGAGAAGCTGGGCGCAACTCCCAATATCAAGTTCGGAAAGGAAGCCTGCTTTCACTGCGGGATGATTGTCTCGGACGAGCGGTTCGCCTCCGCGCGAAGGCAAAGCGACACGAAGGAACAGCATTTCGACGACATCGGATGCCTCGTGGCATCGAGCAGGAAGTTCGCCTCAATACCTTCTGTCACCTACTTCGTCCATGAATTCGAAGGCGAAAACTGGCTCGACGGCCCCGGCGCGGTGTTCGTCGTGGATCCGAGCATCAAGAGCCCCATGGGCTACGGCCTCGGCGCCTTTCCGTCCGCGCAGTCCGCGGCGGACTTCACGGCGCGGCACGCTGGCCAAACGGCGACCTGGACTGCCCTGCTGGCGGACCTGGAAGAGAGAGGCTGAAATGGCTCAAGAACTGACTTCGGCCCCACTCGTCACCACTGTCACCGCCGGCCACCTGAAGGTCGCGGACCCCCTTTGGACGGTATCCGCGTTGCTGGCGGCTGGTCTCCTGGTGACCGCCTACTTCTTGCCCCTGTGGCAAATGACCTTGCTTGCGCCCCAGTATCCGAACGACCTGCACCTCACCGCCTACGGCACCAGGATGGTCGGCGACCTTCAAGAAATAAACACCCTCAACCATTACGCCGGCGTCAAGCAAATCGTACCGGGCGACGTCATCGAACTGACGCTCTTTCCTTTCCTGCTCTTCGGGCTCGTTGGATTTGTCGTCCTGGCAGCCTTCTCGCGGCGGCGGATCCTGCGTTTGGCCGCCACCGCCGCGGTCTGGGCCTTTCCTCTCGGCTTTCTCCTCGACCTGCAGTACTGGCTCTACAACTTTGGACATGACCTCAATAAGGAAGCGCCCCTCTACCCGGGCCCGTTCACCCCGAAAGTGCTCGGCCGCACGAAGGTCGTGAACTTCCACAGCGAGTGCATGGTGTCCTATGGCTTCTGGCTGGTGGTTGCGGCAGCAATAATCATGTTGCTCGGCCCGAAAACGGTTCGCTTCCTGCGCGATAGCTGGAGCAACACCGGGACCGAGCGGAAGACAGCACTGGTTGCCGCCATCGTCGCCATCGTCTCCGGGTTCGCTTTCCGGCCGGCCCCGCCTCTCGCGCATGCCGAAGGCGCAGGCTCCCTCGCCGCTCTGATCGCCGCCGCCGAGCCGGGATCGGTGGTCACCGTGCCCGGGGGCCACTACAACGAACAGATCACCATCGACAAGCCACTCACCCTCCAGGGGCAGGACTGGCCAGTCATCGACGGTGGCCGCCGGGGAGATGTGATCCGGATCACCGCCGATGATGTGACCCTTCGCGGCTTCGTCATTCAGGGTTCAGGCCGAGAGGTCTCTGATGAGCCGACGGGCATTCGCCTCCTCGGTGACCGCGCCACTATCGATGGCAATCGCGTCCAGGACGTCCTCTACGGCATCACCCTCCACGAAAGCGACGGCCACCGGGTACGGGGCAACACCATCTCCAGCATCCTCGAATTCTCCGCGGAGCGGCGGGGCCACGCCCTATACCTCTATTACACGTTTGACAACGTGTTCGAAAACAACACAATCTCGTTCGCGAAGGATGGGATTTTCGTCAACTTTTCGGCGCGGAATCTCTTCCAGGGCAACCGGGTCACGCACCTTCGATATGGGATTCATTTCATGTACGCCGATCAGAGCCGGATGATCGCCAATGTCTTCAAGGACAACCTCACCGGCGCCTCCATCATGTATTCGTCCGACCTGTACTTCGAACGCAACGAGTTCGCCAACAGCCGGTCGGTCGCTTCCGGGTACGGCATCCTCTTCAAGGACGTCAACGGAGTCGAAATGGTCGGAAACCTCATCCACCACAACCAGATCGGCATGACTATGGAAGGCTCTCCACTCAAGCCGGAGAGCTTCGTCCGTCTCCGCGACAACCTCATCGGATTCAACGGCCTCGCCCTGTTCCTCTCGACGACGGTCGCGGCCGAGTTCAGCGGCAATAGTTTCGTCGGCAATCTCCGCCAGATCGAAACCAAGGGAGGAAGCCTCGAGCACCACAACACGTGGTCCATCGAAGGCCGGGGCAACTACTGGGACGACTACCGGGGATACGACGCCAACGGCGATGGCACCGGCGATATTCCGTACCAGTACCGCGCCGCATACGGCGAACTGGTGAATAAAGACGAAGCTTTGCGCGCGTTCTCGTACACTCCCGCGGAGATGGCAATCGACCTCGCGGCGCGCTGGTTCCCGGTTTACCTGAACCCTCCGACGGCGGTAGACAATAGCCCCCTGATGCGCCCGACCATCAAGCTCCCGAGCTCTGGCGAAAACAACAGCCGCGTGCTGGCGTTGCTCGTCGTTGGCGCCCTCGTCTTAGTCCCTCTGGCAACCTTTCGTTTCGGTGCCAGCAGCCTACGAAGGGCCTGGTAACACCGATGCTTCGCGCCGATTCCGTGACCAAGCGCTATGGCAGCATGACGGCTCTCGAATCGGCCTGCCTCAACGTCGAAGAAGGCCAGGTGACCGCGATCATCGGCGCCAACGGAGCCGGAAAAACGACGCTGTTCAAGTGCATCATGGGCCTCGCTCGGTTTGAGGGACGAATCCTCGTGGCCGGGAAAGACGTCGTCCAGCATGGCAAAGCCGCTCGCCGATTGATTGGCTACCTTCCACAGAACCCCGCGCTCCATCCAGACCTCACCGTGCGTGAAACGGCCATCTTCTATGCCGACCTCAAGCAGGTGACTCCCGCCCGCGCACACGAAATGGTCCAGGAGGCGGGGCTCGAAGAACACGCGGCGAAGATGGTCGGGGCCCTCTCGGGCGGCATGCGTCAGCGCCTCGCACTTGGAATCGCGCAGCTCGCGGACCCGCCACTCTTGATCCTCGACGAACCCGCCGCCGGGCTCGACATAAGCGCCCGCCTCGACCTCCGCAAGCTCGTTACCGAACAGCGCCAGAAGGGCAAGGCTGTCGTCCTCTCGACCCACTGGCTCGAAGACGTGCCCTACATCGCGGACAACGTACTCGTCCTTGACCGAGGGAAGACCGTCTTCCAGGGCCCGGCCTCCCAACTTGGCGCCGAAAACGCGCCCCGAAGCAGGCTCTATCTTCGCCTCAATGGCCACAGCCCCGAGGCCATGGACCTGCTCCGCGCGATGCCTGCAAGCCGCGGCGTCCAGCGCTCGGGCGACTGGGTCGTCGTCACCTGCGCGGCTACCGAGAAAGCCCGCGTCGTTGAAGCACTCGTCGGTGCCGGTATCGGGATCCTGGACTTCCAGGTCGAGGAAGCCTCCGTCGATGCAGCCCTCATTCACTTGCGGGAAACAGCGGAGGGCCGCAATTGAACGGCATGGTGACGATCGCCCGGAAAGAACTACGCGACGCTGTGAAGAGCCGTTGGCTGCTCGCATTCGCGGTCACATTCGCGGTCATCGCCCTCGCGCTTTCACGCGTACAGGGCGATGCCGGCGACATCGGCGACCAGGGCTTCAACCGGACCACCGCCGGGCTCATAAACCTCTGCCTCTTGCTCGTGCCGCTCTTGTCCCTCGTCCTCGGAGCCGCTGCCATCGCTGGCGAACGCGAACGAGGCACGCTCGCCACGCTTCTCTCCCAGCCGATCTCCGCCACCGAACTCCTGCTCGGCAAGTTCGCCGGCCTCGCCATCGCGGTCTGGGGAGCTATCGCACTCGGGTTCGGAACCGCCGGATTGCTTGTCGCGTTTTTCCAGCCTCTCACGGATATCGAGCACTACCTGTTCTTCGTGCTCCTTTCCGCTGTCCTCGCGGCGGCGATGCTAAGCCTTGGCCTCCTCATCTCGGTCCTCGTCGATACGCGCGTCAAGGCGTTGGCGGGTGCGGTGTTGCTCTGGTTCTTCTTCGTGCTGCTCTACGACCTCGGCGCCATAGGGATTGCCCTCTCCGTTTCATCCTCGGGCCGGACGCTTGTCGGCGTGGCGGTATTCAACCCGGTGGAGTCGGTCCGGATCCTGGCGATCATGAGCCTGGAATCGAACCTGGAAGTGCTCGGCCCGGTTGGCTCGTACCTTACCGAGCGGCTCGGGACCATGACCAGCGTCATCCTCCTCAGTTCGGCGGTAGTCGCATGGACGGTGGCGCCGCTCGTCGCGGCGGCCCAGGTCTTCCGTCACCAGGACCTCTGAGAGGCAGTGGTGGACACCGCGCAGTAGGGCGAACCCTCCCCGAGCTTCTGAGCCCGCACCGGGGGCAGCGGAAAGGGGGCTGATGAACGCGAAAAACATTTTTTCGCGTTTTGAGCGCGTTCGAGCGCGTTCGGAGCGCGATGTGAGCGCGATGGCTTCACGTTCCACGTTAGATTCGGAACGTGGGGCGAACGTTGGGGCCCTCATCCCCCAGCCCCTTCTCCCAAGCTTGGGAGAAGGGGAGTTGCGCACGGCGCCGGTGGCGGCGGTGCGAGCGCACCCGGCCATGACTGGCCGGGTACTGATTGGCGGGCGCGAGGGGTTGGATTGGTGGTGGGCGGAGTGAGCCATGCTGGGAGGGTGCTGGATGCGGGCGGGGATGCGGAAGGGGTGGTTGGCAGTAGGCGCGGGCCCTCACCCCCGGCCCCTCTCCCGACTCGTGCCTCGCGGGCGAGGGGAGCAATGAATGGAGGTGAGCCCGAACGTAGCGGCGGGGTTGCGAGCGAGGCCTTCGGCGGTAAGCCACCAACATTTCTCCGGGCCTCCCGGCCCCAGCGATGAGGTTGACAAAGGTTATTCCTAGCCCCAACGTGCCACCATGAACACATCAAAGCTCAAGGTCGGCATCTACCTCCGCATCTCCATCGAACGCGAACCCGAAGAAGGCGGCAAGTCTGCCACGGAACGGCAGCGCGAAGACTG
>JANPDX010000252.1:0-2910 GCA_031431695.1 Dehalococcoidia bacterium | reverse complement strand
CGCTCGCCCACCACAAATGGGAGGCGGCAGGATGCCCGGCGGGAGACGGGCTCGACTTCTGGCTGGAAGCCGAGCGGGAAGTGAAAGCGGAGCGGTCGACATCAGAGTCCGTTGCGACGTCGCCAACTTCTTCTGTGGATGCATTGTCGTGCCAAGTGCCCCGCTAATTCTGGTGTTGAATGCCGGCTCGTCGAGCCTGAAGCTCGCCGCGTTCGTGGGAGACCGGCTCGAAGTGCGCGCTGGGGTCGAACGGACTAACCACACGGCGGGCGAGCCCCGATTCTGGCTCCAAGACGGGGACGGCCGTGAGCTACCCCGCAGTACACAATCCGTCACCGACCACGCGTCGGCCCTGCGGGCGGTCCTCGACACACTCGCGACGCGGTTGCCGGGGCGAACCATCGCAGCCATCGGGCATCGCGTCGTCCACGGCGGAGACCGGTTCGCCGCCCCGATCCGCGTTACCTCGGAGGTGTTGGCTGAACTGGAGGCCCTCGCCCCGCTCGCCCCCTTGCACCAGCCGCACAACCTGGCCGAGATCCGGAACGCAGCGAGTCTTTTTCCGGGTGTGCCGCAGGTCGCCTGCTTCGACACCGCGTTCCACACCACGATGCCGAAGCACGAGCGGATGCTCGGCCTGCCGCGGGCGTACTTCGATAAGGGTGTGAAGCGGTACGGATTCCACGGTCTCTCCTACGAGTCCGTCACCTGTCGTTTGCCGGGAATCTGCCCGCTCGCCGCTACCGGGCGGACGGTCGTTTGCCACCTCGGGAGCGGGGCCAGCCTGTGTGCCCTGCTGGCCGGCAAGAGCGTCGCGACGACCATGAGTTTTACCCCGCTTGACGGGCTACTCATGGGTACCCGGGCCGGGGCGATCGACCCCGGAGTCATCCTTTACCTGCTTCGGCACGAGCGAATGACTCCGCAACAGGTTGAATACTTGCTGGACCGCGAGTCCGGGCTGCTTGGGGTGTCCGGGATCAGTTCGGACATGCGGGATCTGTTGACTAGCGTTGCGCCTGAAGCCGCCGAAGCGGTGAACCTGTTCTGCTACCGGGTAGCCCGGGAAGTCGGCGCGATGGTCGCCGTGCTCGAAGGTCTCGACGCAATCGTCTTTACTGGCGGAATCGGCGAGAATTCGCCGGAGGTCCGCGAGAAGGTGTGCGATAGGCTCGGGTGGCTGGGTGTGGTGTTGGACAAAGCGGCCAACTCAGCCGCAGGCTGCTGTCTAAACGCCGCAGGGAGCCAGGTCTCCATTCTTCGCATCCCGGCGGACGAGGAAGCGGTGATCGCGCGGCACGCGGAGCGTGCGATCACGGCCTTACCAATACCCCGCCCTGATTGCTTGATCGGAAACCCATGAACAGACCTTTGTCCTCGGACGAAATCTCGAATATCGACGCGTACTGGCGCGCTGCCAACTACCTGTCGGTTGGCCAAATCTACTTGCTCGACAACGCGCTCCTAAAGGAGCCACTCCGCAAGGAGCACATCAAGCCTCGGCTGCTCGGTCACTGGGGTACGTCGCCGGGGCTGAATCTCATTTACGTCCACCTTAATCGGATCATCGCGGCGCACGACCTGAATGTGCTCTTCATTACCGGACCTGGGCACGGCGGTCCATCCCTCGTCGCCCACGCCTACCTCGAAGGCACCTACAGCGAGGTGTACTCAAACGTCACTGAGGATGAGGCGGGGATGAAGACACTGTTCACGCAGTTCAGCTTCCCAGGCGGCATCCCCAGCCACGTTGCTCCGGAGACGCCCGGCAGCATCCACGAGGGGGGCGAGCTGGGGTATGCCTTGTCACACGCCTTCGGGGCTGCATTCGACAATCCTGATCTGATCGTCGCCGCAGTTGTGGGCGATGGCGAGGCGGAGACTGGACCGCTCGCCACGAGTTGGCACTCGAACAAGTTTCTCAATCCCGTTACCGATGGGGCCGTGCTGCCGATCCTGCACCTGAACGGGTACAAGATCGCCAGCCCAACCATTCTCGCCCGCATCCCGAAGGATGAGTTGCGGAAGCTGTTTGAGGGCTACGGATACAAGCCGTACTTCGTCGAGGGGCACGAGCCGGAGAATGTCCACCGGCAACTGGCCGCCGTCATGGACACGGTGACCGCCGAAATTCAGCAGATCTGGTCCGACGCCAGGACGAAGGGGTTCCAGGGCCGCCCCGCGTGGCCGATGATCGTCCTCCGCACGCCGAAGGGCTGGACGTGCCCGGCCGAGATCGACGGCAAGAAGTGCGAAGACTACTGGCGGTCGCATCAGGTGCCGATGGGCGACATGGACAAGACCGGGCACGTCGAAATTCTCGAAAAGTGGATGAAGAGTTACCGCCCCGCTGAGCTGTTCGACGCCGCGGGCAAGCTCAAACCGGGAATCGCGGCGCTCGCCCCGAAGGGCGCGCGGCGGATGAGCGCCAACCCGCACGCCAACGGCGGCCTTCTCCTTCAAGACCTGCGGATGCCCGACTACCGTACTTACGCCGTTAAGGTGACGAGCCCCGGCGCGACGGACTCCGAATCAACGCGCGAGATGGGCAAATTCCTCCGCGATGTCATGAAGCTCAATCTGACGAGCAGGAACTTCCGTTTGTTCAGCCCGGACGAGAACAACTCGAACCGCTGGCAGGACGTGCTGGAAGTGACGAACCGGACCTGGATGGCCGAACGGTACGACACCGATGACAAACTGTCTCCCGACGGACGAGTGATGGAGATGCTCTCCGAACACCAGTGCCAGGGCTGGCTCGAAGGCTACCTGCTCACCGGCCGGCACGGATTCTTCTCGTGCTATGAGGCGTTCATCCACATTATCGACTCGATGTTTAATCAGCACGCCAAGTGGCTGAAGGTGTGCGGCCACATCCCGTGGCGGCGACCGATCGCGTCGCTCAACTAT
>JANPDX010000251.1:0-4694 GCA_031431695.1 Dehalococcoidia bacterium | reverse complement strand
GTCGGCCTGGCCGGGGGTGAAGCCCGCGACGGAGCAAGCAATCTGGAGGACCTGGTCCTGGTAGAGGACGTGCCCGAGAGTCTCGCCGAGGCACCACGAGAGCAGCGGCGCAAGCTCCGGGTGGCCGTAATCGACGTGGATCGGCTCGCCACGGGCGAGCTGTTCGCGGTAATGCATATACGGCCGGAAGGCGCCCGCCATGATTGGGCCGGGACGGATGATGGCGACCTGGACGGCGAGGTCATCGAGGTTGCGGGGCTGGGTGCGCGGGAGCGTCTGCACCTGGGCGCGGCTTTCTATCTGGAAGACGCCCATGGTGTCGCCCTCGCGGATCGAGTCATAGATTTCCGGGCTATCGTGAGGGATTCGGCCGAGATCGATGCGGACGCCATTGACCTCCTCGATTGTATTCCGGCATTCATCGACGGCGGAGAGCATGCCGAGCGCGAGAAAGTCGATCTTCACGAAGCGGGCGTCATCGGCGGAGTCCTTGTCCCATTGGCAGACGAAGCGGCCCTCCATCCGAGCGGGCTCTATCGGCACAACCGAGGAAAGCGGCTCGGCCGAGATGACGACTCCACCAACGTGCTGGCCGATGTGGCGAGGGAAGCCAGCGGCCTGCCCGGCGAGTTCGACCATATCGCGCCAGATAGGCGCGCCCACAAGGTGGCGAAGTTCGGGCACCCGTTTCATCTCCTCGCCTATATCGGTGGCGTTGGCGAAGTGGTCGCCGAGCTTGTTGAGTTTGGCGAGCACTGGCAGCGGCAGGCCAAGCGCTTTTCCGATATCGAGGACGGCGCTGCGGAAGCGGTACGTCGGGAAGGCAGCCACGATCGCGGCGTGCTCGGGGCCATAGCGGTCATAAATTCGCTGCAGGACCTGGTCCCGGATATCGCGCGGGAAGTCGAGGTCGATGTCCGGGAGGGAATGGAGTTCATCGTTGAGGAAGCGTTCGAGATAGAGGTTGTTGCGGACGGGATCGATGTGCGAAAGGCCGATGAGGTAGCAAACGATCGAACTGACCGACGAGCCACGGCCGCGGCCAACCGGGCGCTCATCGGGTTCGAGTCGGGAGTCACGCCCGCGCACTTCGACGGCGATATCGTTCACGAGTTCGAGAAGGTCCCAGTAGACGAGAAAGAAGCCCGCGAGTTTATGTTTGGCGATGAGCGTCAGTTCGCGGTCGAGTCGGGCGCGGGCGTCGTTGTAGAGGCTACCGTCGGAGGGAAAGTACTTCCTGCGGAAGGCTTTTTCGCAGATTCCGCGCAGGTGGCTATCGAGCGATGCGCCATCGGGTACCGGGTAATCGGGCAGGCGGTAAGGGAGGTCGGTGGTCAGATCAAACTGGCAGCGATCGGCGATTTCGAGGGTATTGGAAACCGCGCGGGGGTAGCGTTCGAAGCGGCGCGCCATCTCTTCGGCTGTCTTGAGAAAGAACTCGGAATTGGGCCTGCGGACCTGGTGCGAGCTATCGAGCGTGAGCCGGTGGCGGACCGCCACGAGGACGTCGTTCAGGCGGTGGCGGGTACGAACGTGGTAGTGGACGTTGTTGGTCGCGACCATTTCGATGCCAGTACGTTCTGCAAGACGCGCGAGGGCGGCGGCGCGCTCCGAATCGCCGAAGACATCGTGGTGCTGGACTTCGATGTAGAAGCGGTCGCCGAAGACATCGCGGTAGGCCGAGGCTAACGCCTCGGGAGTCCCGAGTTCCGGGTTCCGAGGTCCGCGTGGGTCGGTGAGGCGGGCGAGTTCGGAATCCTGGCAGCCGGAGAGGACGATGAGCCCTTCGCTGTGTTCGAAGAGCCAGTCGCGTTCGACTATCGGGGTGTCTTTGCCGTGGGTGCGGTAGGCGCGGCTGAGGAGGCGGCAGAGGTTACGGTAGCCAGCCGTGGATTCGGCGAGGACGGTCAGGTGAGAGGTCAGGCCCTCACCCCCCGACCCCCTCTCCCGACTTCCCGCGGTCGCGGGAGAGGGGGAGTATCCGATCGTGATTTCAGCGCCGGTGATTGGCTTGAGGTGGCGTTCGCGGGAGGCTTTGGCGAACTCCATGGCCCCGTAGAGGTTGTCGTGGTCGGTGAGGGCGAGGGCGGGGTAGCCGAGCTGGAGTGCGCGGTCGATGAGGTCGTCGGTGGAACTGGCGCCTTCGCGGAGCGACCAGCAGGAGTGGGCGTGGAGCTCTACATAGGAGGAGCGAATGCCGGGTGCCAGGTGCTCGGTGATGGCGGCCATCGAGGTAGTATAGAACTTTTGTTCTAATTTGGAATGGTATGAAGTGCGCCCCGCTACCGGTGGAAGCGGCGAAGATCCCGGTTAGGGGTTTACCCCGTTGCTATCGATAGAGAAAAAGGACTACAGTTGGTATCTAGTTCACGTTTTGGACAATGTTATGTTTACACGTTTAGGAATGATGGTTGTCCTGGCACTGCTCGCCGGTTCAGCGAGCCTCGGTTTGGGCCGCGATCACGCTTCGGCCGCGGACAAGGTGCTTACGCTCCAGCCCACTTCTGGCATTGTCGGCACCGTCGTGACTGGCGAGCTCTTCAATGCGCCGCCCAACGACTTCATCACTATCATCTTCAAGATCCCCGGAGATCCCGTGTTGACCACCGGCACGACGGACGCGAACGGGTATCTGAAAGTCACGTTCACGATTCCGTATGTGCCCGGCGGCGGGACGTACCCGGTGTTCTTCACGGACTTCAAGTGCTCATGCCAGATCTGGACAGACTTCACGGTGATCAACAGCCGGCCGACACCTATCCCTACGGCCACACCCACAACGCCTCCATCGGCAACGCCTACGAAAACGCCGACCCAGCCCGCGACCGCAACGCCAACCGCAACACCAACGCCGGGGGTCCCCGCGCTCGGGACGACGGGGCCGGGTGGGGCATCCGGGCCAAACGCCGGTGTGCTGGGATTGGGCATGCTTGCGGTGATGACGGTGCTCGCCTGGTTCGCGGCCACCCGGCGTGGGACGCCGCAACCGGCGCGGGCGCTCATCGAACCGTCGTATGACCCGGATCCGGACTACTCAACCGAGTTGGATATGGTGACGCTGGATGCGCTACGCAGGCCGATGGCCCGTGTTCGGATGCAGCGACATCCCCGAGAAACGAGGCTCGGGTGGGCAGTTGGCGCCGGGGCGGCCGCCATCGCCGCAATGCTGTTGCTGCGAAAGAAGTAGAGACGCGTCTCCGTTGGGGACGCCGGCGTTGGTTTGCCGCAGCCGACCCACAACCCCTCTCTGGAAGGACGTTGGGCCCATCGCGCCAAACGCCCACGGAGGGCGCGGCTACCGGGTGAGGCGTTGGCGAGCGGCGGGGACAGCTTCGCCTTTGAGTTTCGCGCTGTACTCTTCGTGCGGCGGGACCGGTTCGCCAACAACGTAGAGGAAGTAATACACGCCGAAGTTTCCGACGTGCTTGAAGCGCTTCTTCATGTCTGCGAGCTGTGAATCGAACGGACGCATGGCCTCGAGGTACTTCGCGAACGTCCCGAACTCTCTTTCGGCTGCAAGCATGGCCGACGCGTTATGGATCGTGGCCTCGACTTTTCGGCCGTTGCGCACGATACGCGGGTCGGCCATGAGCCGGTCGATATCGTCGGGGCTGTAAGCGGCAATCGTCGCCGGGTCGAATCGGTGGAACGCTTCGAGAAAGCCCGGCCACTTGTTTTCGATGACCTTCCAGTTCATGCCGGATTCGAACACGGCCTTGGAGAGTACTTCGAGGTAGTCAGCGAGTTTAGTTGGCTTGATCTGTGTTGGTGCTTCCATCGCGGATCCCCATGGGCAGTAACTTCGGAGCGACTGTAGCGGATTTCGGCGCCGGTCCGTACATGCACACCCTTTACGGTCCCCCTTTTCCCAGGCAGGGCGTCGAGTAACCTTGGGGGCGAGTGGCCTACCCCTGGTCGGAGGAACATGATGTCAGCAGCCGAGGGACGAGAACGTCTGGGGAGCGGACGGGCCGCCGAAGTCTTCGCTCATGGTCCGGGGCGGATCATCAAGCTCCTTCGAGAGCCCGGACACGAGGATGCGCTCGAACGCGAGGCCGCCGCGCAGGCGGCGGCACGCGTCGCGGGGGTCGCCGCCCCCGAAGTGATCGGCGTCGAAACCATTGACGGCCGCTCGGGAATCGTAATGGAACGAATCGACGGGCTGGATGGGCTCACCGCTATCGACCGGAAGCCCTGGCGGGTTTGGGCGGTGGGGCGGGAGGTTGGGAAGCTGCACCGGCAACTGTCCGACGTGGTGGCCCCGCCCGGACTGCGGTCACTCATCGAGGTCGTCCGGGAGCGAGTTAAGAATTCGTCGCACGTGCCAGAGAGCGCGCGAACGCGGGTACTGGACGCGATCGGCGACCTCCCGGACGGCGCCCAACTGTGCCATATGGATTTTCACCCGGGGAACGTGATTGAGTCGCCCAACGGCCCCGTGGTCATCGACTTTGCGGGCGCCATGCGTGGCCACGCGCTCGCGGACCACGCGCGATCGCTAATAGTCTTCGAAGCGGGTGAGCCCGCCGATGACACGCCCCGGCGAGAGCGGGCGCTCATCGCAGTGGGCAGGGGGCTGGCCCGCCGAGCGTACAAATCGGGATACGGCCCGGTGGACACGGCAGCGCTCCAGCGCTGGATGCCAGGGATAATCGCGTGGCGGCTGGATGAAGGCATCGCCGAGGAACGGCCGC
>JANPDX010000250.1:0-4650 GCA_031431695.1 Dehalococcoidia bacterium | reverse complement strand
GTGAGACCTGGTTGAGGTAGTTGTTGCAGACCAACAGGCTGACGCGGCCATCCGGGTCGCGCCTCGCGGCGATCGAGCCAGGCCACTTGACGCGGCAGAACACCGTCCCGCGAACATTGGTGGTCGCGGCGACGTGGCAGTGACGGCCGGCCAGTTCGCCCGAAGGCAATTGGACTACTGAGACTTTCGCGTCGCGGTTGGCTATCGCGAGGGTCTGGTCATCAATGAAATCTATGCCATGGACAGCGGATATTCCGTCGGATGTCAATTCCATGAAGTCGTCCATGGTGACCAACGGCCCATCGCAGGTAGGTTCGACTTGCACGCGCAGGATCAAGCAACGCTTGCGAATGAAGCCGGCCAGCACGAGGAGCCGGCCATCGGGCGAAAAGCGGATGTCCTCAGTGCGGCCCAGGCCGGCGATGGCGGCCCGAACGGGTTCAGTGGCGTTGAATTTAAGCTGTGGTATCACTCCGATGGCTGCTCACCGAAGAATTCCATGGTCGCCGGCTGAAAGGGACTCGCAGGGGGAGCCACACGTTCGACGTTTGCGTGGCGGGGCCAGAACATGTCAGTTGTCTGCTGGACGCGGGGATGCATCTGCGGCCTCCTGAACGCTGCGATCGTACACGTGGTTGCCGCCATGCGAGGGGGACGCTGACAATAGTGGGAGGTGACGCTGCGAGTCCGGGTTCGGGGCGGATGTTGTCGTCTTCGAATGGATCCGCTCTGAGAGATCGACGTATTGACTGACCAGGCCGCGATTCGCGCGGTAATCCAGGCCGGGCGCATCGTGCGTTCGAGCCTTCCACGAAACGAGGGATGACCATATGAGCCAGTTGCAGAAGCGGATTCAGAGGCTACAGCGCCGGGACGGCCCGGGAATGGGCTTCGGCCGGATAACGCGTGAACAACCGAGAGCGATGGCGCTCGTGGCGACAGCCCGGAATGCGGGGGAGATCCAGGTCGCCCTCGACGCGGGGGCTGACGCGGTGCTTGTGGACGCGGGAAATGCCGCCGCGGCAGCGGCCGCCATGGAGGGTATCGCGAGCGAGAAGATTGCCGTCGGGGCCGGACTCGCAAGTCTCAGCGAAACAGATGCCGAGACACTTCGGAAGGCCAAGTGTGACTTCGTCGTGAGCCCCCTTGATACAACTGACTCGGCGGCGGTCGATTCAGAGAAGATGGGGCAGGTGGTGGTCGCCACCCTCGACATGGAGGACAACACGCTTCGGGCACTGGCGCCGATTGGGCTCGAGGGCCTGTTCGTGCAGCGTACCGGAGGGGCGATGACCCTGGGCCAGCAGCTCGGGCTGGTCCGCTTGTCGACGTTTTCCTCCACCGGGCTCATCGTGAGCGTCGATGCAGGCGCGGCGGTCGGCGAACTACGCGTGCTTCGCGATTCGGGAACGCTGGCGGTTATCACCGGGGCCGGCACTTCGGCTGAGGCGTTGAAGACGCTCGGTGACACGTTGAAGGCCGTGCCCCCGCCGAAAAAGGCGAGGCGAGAGGGTAACGACATCGCGATGGTGCCCGCATCGAAGGCGGGCGCGGACGACGACGGCGGCGACGAAGAAGAGGACGAATAACGATGGGACAGATTACCGTGGCGCGGGACGGCGCTGTTGCGATCGTCACAATCACGAATCCGCCAATGGGGTACATGGACTCCGCGACGGTGCCTGAGTTGGATGCCGTCACTGCTGAACTGGAGGCGGATGAGTCGGTACGGGCGGTGATACTCACCGGTGGCCTGCCGGGTGTCTTCATACGTCACTATTCGGTCGTCGAATTGGAAGGGCTGTCCCGTGGGCTCCGCGGGCAGGGGGTGAAGGTCGATATCGATTCGAGAGTCCCCGAGCGGGACCTCGACCGTATCTTCCGGCGAATCGAAACGATGCCGAAGCCAGTTATTGCGGCGATCAACGGCATGGCAATGGGTGGTGGGTTCGAGTTAACGCTGGCGTGCGACATCCGCGTGGCCGAGGAAGGCGACTACGAAGTCGGGCTTCCGGAAATCAAGGTTGGCATTCTCCCGGGCGCCGGCGGAACGCAAAAGCTGGCGCGGCTGGTTGGGATGCCAAGGGCACTCGAAATGGCGATGCGCGGGCGTACGGTCGGGCCGCGAGAAGCGTTTGAGCTCGGGATAATCCAGGAACTGACACCGGCCGGCGGCGCGTTGATTCGCGCGACGGCGATCGCCCACGAAATGGCGCGACTGCCCGCGCGCGCAGCCGGACACATCAAGCGGCTGGTTCGCGGCACGCCGGAAACACCGCTTGCGGACGGCCTTGCCCTGGAACGGACACTGTTCCTGGACCTGCTTGTTTCGGATGAAGGCCTTGCACTGATGTCGAAGATGAATGCCGAGAACCTCGACATCCGTCACGTCTGACCCGCCGGCGATTCGTCGCAAGGTGATGCGCTGGTACCGGGACAACGGGCGCCACGACCTGCCGTGGCGATCGACGCGCGACCCGTACGCCGTTCTCGTTTCGGAAGTGATGCTGCAGCAAACCCAGGTTGACCGCGTTCTGCCCTACTACGAAGCGTGGATGAAACGCTGGCCCGACTTGCGGGCGCTCGCACCGGCGCCTGTGGCGGAGGTCATACGCGCGTGGCGTGGGCTCGGATACAACCGCCGGGCGGTGAACGTACACCGGCTCGCGGTGACGGTAGTCGAGTTCCACCGTGGAACGTTGCCAGTCGATGCAAAGGCGCTACGTGGCTTGCCGGGAGTCGGTGAGTACACAGCCGCGGCCGTCCGCTGCTTCGCGGGCGAGGAGCGGGTGGTGGTTGCCGATACGAACATCGCGCGGCTCGCTGCGCGGGCAGTCCTTGGCGTCTCGAACCGGCGTGATCTTCGGCCGATGGATGTTCGAGGAGCCCTCGAAGGGCTGTTGCCGATGCGCGGCGCACGCGAGCACAACCTGGCGCTGATGGACCTGGGGGCGACGGTCTGTACCGCGAGAGCGCCGAAGTGCGATGTTTGCCCGCTGGTGACGATGTGCCGTTGGCGGAGCGCAGGGTATGTGGAGTCGATGAGGATGACCGCTCTGGCGCCGAAGTTCGAAACAACAGCAAGGTTCGCGCGGGGACGAATTGTCGATGCGCTGCGGGAGGCCCCGGCGAAGGCACAGGAACTGCGCGAGATGTTGCCTGAACGGCATCACGCCAATGTGGAAAAGTACCTGGAGGCGCTCGCCGCCGATGGCATGGTTGTTGAGCAAGGCGGCGTATGGCGGCTGCCCGAGTGAGGACAGCGGCCGGGAACTGACCCGTATGGCTGCGGGTCTTCTGAAGGGAGCCGCGCCCCTCGGTGGGCGCTCGCGGCAATGCCGCCAACCAAATGTTCGCAGTGGATCCTCGGACGTTGTCCCTATTTTCCGGTCCAGTTGGGGGCGCGTTTTTCGGCGAAGGCTCGCGGCCCTTCGACGGAGTCAGCGCTCTGGCGGCGGGCCATCTCCCATTCGTAGCGGGCCGTAGCGGCCTCCTGAAGCGGCATCTGAAGGCCGCGCATCGCCGCTTCCTTCGTCGCCCGGACCGAGAGTGGGGCGCAGCGCACGATGTCGGCGACCCAGGCGGCGACGGCGTCATCGAGTTTGGCGAGCGGCACGACTTCGTTGACGAGGCCCATCTCGTACGCCCGATAGGCCGGGATGTGGCGCCCGGTGAGCAGGTAGCCCATTGCCTGCTTGATTGGCAGGTGACGCGGAAGGCGATGGACGCCGAGGGCGCCTGCGATGAGGCCCCGCCGTGGCTCGGGAAGCCCGACTTCGGCATGATCCGCCGCCACGATGATGTCGCATGCGAGGGCCATTTCGAGGCCGCCGCCCAGCGCGAAGCCGTTGACGCGGGCGATGACCGGTTTGAACAGATCGAAGCGGCTGGTGATGCCGCCGAAGCCGCCAGCCGGCATCGAGAGGTCAGGGCGCTGCTCGCGGGTCAACCGCGACATCTCGGCGGTGTACTTCAGGTCATTACCGGCGGAAAACGCTCGGTCGCCTTCGCCGGTCAGCACCGCTACCCATGCGTCGTCGTCGGCCGCAAAGTCGTCGAACGCGCCTCCCATTTCGCGGCTGGCGTGGGCGTGAAGGGCGTTCATCACTTCCGGGCGGGTGATGGTGATATAGGCGACGTGGTCCTTCTTCTCGTATCGACAGAATTCCATTGCGCAGGCCTCCGTGGGGGGTGTGAGCGGGATACTACCGGGAACAGGGAACAGGGAACAGGGAACGGGGAACAGGGAACAGGGAACTACCCGCCGCGTACGGGGAGATGGACATCCGTGGGCCAGGGGGAGATGGGCTGCGGCTCCCGCCTAGTTGAACCTGCGGCCCATCGCGAGACGATCCGTTGTTGCGGAGGCCTCTGGGCCGAGCCTCAGTTGGCCGTCGCCGCGCAAGCCTCAATGACGGCGTGCATCACGTCGCGTTCGCGCGTCCGCATGAACTTTCGGTGGTCGCCTTGCAGACCTTCGGCTATGGAGTGTTCTTCGCTGATGAGATCGTCAATGCGGAGGAGGGCGGCGGCGCGGCGAGCGCCGAGGTGCTTGGCAACGGCGAAGGTTGCGGCCGTCTCCATATCGACCCCGTGCCAGCCGTGACGCGACCAGTCGGCGATGACTTCGCGCGATTCGGCGAGGAGCGC
>JANPDX010000249.1:0-2924 GCA_031431695.1 Dehalococcoidia bacterium | reverse complement strand
GGCATGCGCTCGACCGGATCGCACGATGCGGTGTTTCTCGACATCCGCCTCCCGGCCGATCGGCTGCTGAACGAACGGAGTCTCGGATCCGCGGATGCCCGCGGCGGCGCTGGTATGGCCTGGTTCGCGCTTGGGCTTTGCGCAGTCACCATCGGCGTTGCCACAGCCGCCCGCGACTACGCCATTACTTTCGCCCGCCAGAGGACTCCCAATTCTAGCCAGACCATCAAGGATTATCCGGGCGTTCGCACTAGGATCGCTCGCATGGAACTCCTGATTCAGCGCAGCCGCGCATTGATGGTCGATGCCTGCGCCGCCTGGGAGCCTGGCGAAAACGAGGGCATGCCTCGCCTGAACCGCGTCGCAGTGGCCAAGACAGACACGCTAAACAACTGTATAGAAGCGGTCGACCTCGCAATGCGCGTGGTTGGCGGAGTCAGCCTTCAAAAGCGGCGGCCGATTGAACGCTACTACCGCGACGTTCGCGCCGCGCTCCACAACCCGCCTCTCGAAGACCGCGCCCTCGAAATGCTCGCCCGTACCGCGCTCGATGAACCGGCCGAACCATCAAAACCGGCAGAGTAGAACGGAACCGCGACTGGCATGGACCGGGTGGTGATTTGTCGAGGCCACTCCATTCTTTTGGCGCAACACGGCTCACAAAGCGCTTGCGGAATTTCCAGCGATACGTCGCGTTCACCGCGAACCACTCCCTTCCAGGCGCGGTTTCATCAGGTTGCCGCGGGCGAGTCCAAAATCCTCAGCTTCAGAATCGGCTAGCCTCCCGGCAGCTTGAAGTCCTTGCCCAGCACAACCACCACATCCGGGAGGCTGGAATCTTCCTTCGGGAGCACCTGTATCCGGCTCTGCGGGATGCCCATCCAACCGGCGATGTCCTCGGCCAATGCACGCTTTTCGTTGCCGTACAACGTGATCGTCGTCAGTGGCTGGGCCGGCTGGTCGGGCCCGAGATACACCGTTGGGAGTCCTTTGCTGTAAGCGAGGAACCTCCCCAGCGCGGTCGCTCTGACGGCTCCGTCCTCGCCATAGCCGTTCTGTATTTCCACTGCCGAAGCGCTGTACTGGGCTTTCGTGAACACCTGGCTCAGCCAGTACTGGACGTTCTCCGCGTTCCACTTCTGCACCGCCGCGCCGCCGCCGGTCGTGTAGGGGATCATCGTCTCGATGCCGTTCACCGGATCCCCCAGCGAGAACGTCCCGAGGCGTCCGTTCGTATCCTTCACGAGGAGTGCGTAGCCCGCCATCTTCGATTTTGGGATGTCGGTCTTCACCGTGCTGCTGTAGGCGTCCCAGAGTCCCAGCGGGTCGTTCAGCAGGCCAAGCGAGAACACCTTTCCCAGTGCAGCCTTCAGCACCAGTTGCTGCCGCTTCACCCGCTTGAGGTCGCTGTCGTACTCGCGATGACGACCGAACGCCACGGCGCGGTACCCGTCCAGCCTGTTGATGCCCGAAGGAAAGCTCAGCCACTGACCATGGATGTCGTCGTCGCTGTAGAACCAATCGCCGACGGACAGGTCGTAGGGGATATCGACTTCCACCCCGCCGACTGCGTTCACGAGTTTTTCCACACCCTTGAAATCCATGATCACGTAGTGGTCGATCTCGATGCCGAAATTCGATTCCAGGTCGAGCTTGAGTTGATCGATACCGGACCGAATCGTCCCACCACTGCGTACGCCGATGCCGAACGACGTGTTTATCCGGTCTTCATAAACGAAAGCTTTCGTGTGAATGTCGATCAGCATGTCGCGAGGAAAACTGAGCAGGCTCGCTTGTTTTCCTACCGGGTCGATAGTGCCAATCATGATCGTGTCGGTGAGGTACCCGGCATTCACATCGTCCGGTAGTGGCAGGGCCTGGCCGTCGTTCCCGTACGCGGGGCGCCGGTCAACGCCCAGTATCAGGACGTTGATCCGCTTGTTAAAGACACTGGCATCGCTCGGAGGTTTGATCGTCACGAAGGGCGTATCCAGCGCCGCTAGCGGCCGGATGATCGCAAGGTTCGTCAGATCCTTTCCCGGGAAGAGCGCCGGGGTCACTCGAGCAAGAAGTGCAACGCTCGTGAATGTAGCCGCCAGCGCAAATGTCATCAGCGCAAGAACGAAGGCCAGTCGTTGGAGCCCCGGAGTGTTCTTTGGTGGCGCCGTCCGGGGACGGAGGTGCTTCGTCCCGATAACCGGAACGTTGACGGTCGATTCTTCGATCCGCGTCACCACGGCTTCAACCTACTGGTGCGCGTCGCTCAGGGTCAATGCCATCGGTCGTCGCGGTTCAACGGCAGCCGAAACCACGGCCTATCTCGAACCCGGAATGACGAAATCTTGGCCGACAACCACGATGAGATCGGGCGTGGATGTGTCGTCACTGTCCACCATGTGCGCAACCACGCGGCTCTCTGGGAGGCCCAACCAGCTGGCCACGTCCTGGGCGGCCTTTCGATGCGTTTCGCGGCTGAGGATTACGGTCGTCTGTGGCCGGCGCGGTTGGTCGTTTCCGTAAAACACGGTCACGAGTCCCTTCGAATAAACCAGGTAGCGGCCCAGCGCTGCCGTCCGCGCGCCGCCGAGATCCGGGTCGCCGTACGCGTTCTGGAGTTCGACCGATGCGTCGGCGTAACGCGTAACCGGGAACGCCCGCGCCAGCCAGTACTGCACGTTCTCGGGGACCCATTTCAGTACTTCCGCGCCGTCATCCATTGTGTACGGGATCATCGTCGGGACTCCGTCTACCGGGTCGCCGACCGAGTAGCCCTGCATCGAACCGTTCGTCATCCGCAGCAGGTCGGCGAGGGGAAGCATTTGTGCCCGTGGGATATCGGTCTTCACAAGACCGTTGTAGGCGTCCCACAGTTCGAGGGGATTCTTCGCAATCACCCCGGCCGAGAACGACTTCTGTAGTGCGGC
>JANPDX010000248.1:0-2198 GCA_031431695.1 Dehalococcoidia bacterium | reverse complement strand
GGGCTCCCAGAGTGCCACCGCACGAGGCGTGAACGCCTTGTTCACCAGCCGGCGCATCTTCACATGGCGCGGCGGGTCCATGGTTATGAGCATCTTGCCATTGCCCGCAGCCGCGGCCGTCATCTCGTCCTCGTTCACAGGAAAGAACGAAATGATGCCCTTTTCCGACGAGAAGATGTGCGGATTCCGTGAAACCTGGAGCACGTCGGCGTACCTGGTGAGGTCCCACCACCCCTGGACATACTCCGTCGCTGGTTGCCAGTGTATCGGTGCTTCACGCCGCAGGAGCGCGAAGGCCTCGTGCGAACGTCCCGATTCGAACAACAACTCATCGCCGAGGTTGATGTCGGCGAGCGTCAGGGGCGGAATCTCAGTGGTCATGGTGAAGCCTCGGCATGGTTTCGGGTATTCGTGTTTACCGCCCGGTCGATAGAGTACGGCAACGCCCGCCCGCCGCGCTACCACCAAATTGAACGAACGTTCATTTTCGTCATTTGCCGGGTAGTCCGCACCGCGAAAGTAAAGCGCCGCTCACTATTTACCGCCGCTTGGGGTCACAACCGGCACGTTTGGGCCCTCACCCTGCGCCCTACTGGAAGAGAGGTCCCTCCCGTGGAACACCAACAGCCACCCGCCGGTACGGAAGTCGCCGAAGCCCGCGCCACCCTCGAAGCCGCCATGTTCGAAATCAAGCGCGTCATCGTCGGCCAGGAGTCCATGCTCGAACGGGTGCTCGTAGCCCTGCTTTCGGGTGGCCACCTCCTCATCGAGGGTGTACCCGGCCTTGCCAAGACCCTCACCGTGAAGACCATCGCCGAAGTCCTCGGCGGCTCCTTCCAGCGCGTCCAGTTCACGCCCGATCTCGTCCCCGCTGACCTGGTTGGCACGCGCATTTATCGCCCGGACACCGGCACGTTCGAAACCGAGCGGGGCCCAGTCTTCTGCAACCTCCTCCTCGCCGACGAGATCAACCGCGCGCCCGCCAAGGTCCAGTCCGCCCTCCTCGAAGTCATGCAGGAACGCCAGGTCACCATCGGCCTCCAGACCTTCCAGGTGCCGCGTCCGTTCCTCGTCATGGCCACCCAGAACCCCATCGAGTCCGAGGGCACCTATCCGCTCCCCGAAGCCCAGGTCGACCGGTTCATGATGAAGGTGCTTGTCGATTACCCCGGCCTTGGGGAAGAACTCCTGGTTGTCCAGCGTTCGCTTGTGGACTCTCCCGAGGTTCAGCGGATTCTCCCAATCCTGGATCTCGAGCGTTACCAGCAACTCGCCGCCGGCCTCTATGTCGACCGTGCCGTCGCGCAGTACGCAATCACGCTGGTCGATGCGACGCGCAACCCGGGCAAGTACGGGCTTTCCCATCACGCCAGCCACATCGCATTCGGGTCCAGCCCGCGAGGAAGCATCAACCTGGTGCATGCCGGGCGTGCGCTCGCCCTCCTCCGCGGCCGCCGTTACGTACTCCCTGGTGACATCCATGACCTTGCCCGTGACGTACTCCGCCACCGGCTCGTGCTCACCTATCAGGCGCTCGCCGATGGCGTCACCGCCGATGCCATCCTCGAAGGTGTCCTCAAGGCCGTCGCCCAGCCTCGAATCGAACTTGCCCAGGAGTTGAGCGCTTGAGTGCCGCGAACCTTCACATCGTGCGGACGCCGGACAAACCGGGGCCCGGCCCGATGCCCGAGAACGTCCTTCGGGCCCTCGACATCACCATTGGCCGCCGGATGAACGGGCTCCTTTCCGGCGACTACCGATCGAGCACCCTGGGGCTCGGCACGGAACTGGCGCAGGTCCGCGAGTACCAGCCCGGCGACGATGTGCGCCAGATCGACTGGAACGTCACCGCTCGGACCACCATCCCCCATGTCCGCATCCAGGTCGCCGATCGGGTGCTGACCACCTGGCTCATGCTCGATACCTCGCCTTCGATGAGCTTCGGGACCGCCGACCGCCGGAAATACGATGTCGCGGAGGGCGTTGCCGTAGCCGTGGGTCAGGTCGCGACGCGCCACGGTAATTCGCTCGGCGTGCTCAGTTTCGGCGATGGTAAAGGGCGGATGATCCCTCCCGGCCAGGGCCGCAAAGGGATGCTCGGCCTGCTCACCGTCCTCCGTGACGAACCGCGCCACGAAGGCACTGGCGCCACCTCGCTCGGCGAGGCCGTCCACTCGTTAAACCGCATGGCACGTCAT
>JANPDX010000247.1:0-11232 GCA_031431695.1 Dehalococcoidia bacterium | reverse complement strand
GATCTTCTCGGCTTCAACCTTCGAAGCTCCGTAGTGCCCAAGCGGCACCATCGGCGACCCCTCGTCGATCGGGTGCACCTTCGGCACGCCGTAGACAGCTGTGCTCGAAATGAACACGACCCGTTTCACGCCGGCCGTCATCGCTTCGTGTAGCACATACCGAGTCCCACGGACGTTCGCTGCATAGATCCTGGCCTTCGAAACCTGGATAGGCAGCGCGGCCGCCGTATGGATTACAACGTCCACGCCCGCGAGAGCTGAGCGGATGGCTTCCCGGTCCTGGACGTCGCCATCGATGACCGTCACCCGGTCAGCGATGTCATCGTCGTCCGAAGGGAGCGGAGCAATGTCGAAGAGTACCGGGTGGATTCCGTCGGCGATCAACCGCCGCGCGATATGCGAACCAAGAAAGCCGGTGCCGCCAGTGATCAGCCACCGGGGTAAGGAATCTGCCATAGTGAGTGGGCCTTAGAGTCGAGGTAGCCTCTAGGTTCGCCCCTGGTCGCGGCTAGCTCAAGCCCAATCGCTGGAACAGACTACCGGGCCGGCGCCGGTGAGGGCTTGCCAATGATGACGATCAGCGTCGCGACCACTCGCCTGCCGTTCGGCTCCTCGGGATTCCCCGTCACCGCGACCTCATAACCGATAACCGTCTCTCCGTTCCGGACGTCATCTGGAGTGAGCCCGCTGCTTCCGAACCTGATCGACGTCGTTCCCTTCAGTACTACTGGTATCGTGCCGCTTTCGGTGCGCACCATCAGTACGTTCAGTGCCCTCCCCACCACCAGCCCCTTCACGTTTTGGAACTGGGGCGGCGTTCCAGCCGGGTTAGTCCGCGGTGTCGGTGAGGCCGTCGGCTGTTCCACTGGCTGAAGCCGGAATACGCCCTTCCGCAGGTCCGGAGCTTCAACCACTTTCACCAGCACTCCAACCGCCTGGGGCGATCCCGCCAGGAATTGGTCCATCGACTTCGGATCGACATCCACCAGCAGGCTCTCCTCCGCCATGACCAGCAACACCTGAGCGCGTTTTCCATCCGGCGAAAGCGTTATCAGCCTGATACTCCCCTGCAGACCGGGCCGGAATGACTTGAGGATCGGAGGTTTCGCCTTCGCCGAGGGCGTCGGGACGGTCTGGTTTTCGGCCACCGCGACGTTCGATGCTGCAATCGACCGCTTCGCTGTGACAACGCCGCTGACGAGCACCGGGTCGCCCGGCTTGAGGCTCGTAATGCCGCGAACGCCGTTTCCGTCAGTCACGGATGTAAGATCCGACAGGGCGATCTGCAAGTTGCCGATTTCCGAGGACTGTACGGTGACGACCCCGCCTTCGCTGGCCGAAACTACTCCTTCGATCTGCACGTAGTCATCGACTGTCAACGCCGCAGCCGTCTCCACTTCGTTGAACGGCTGAAGCACCAGCACCGCGACGACCGCAACGACGGCCATAGCCGCGACCGAACTGCCCATGGTGAGCATTCGTCCGGAGAAAAACCGGCCCAGGAATCCACGTTCCAGATGTGGAGCGGAGACCGGCACGCGTTCCGGCGTGTGTTGCTCCTGCATATGCCGCTGGAATCGCGCCCGCGCCGTCGGCATGACGCCATTCGCCTCGCCCGAGACGCGCGTCGCGTTCAGCTTGAGCCCCCCCGCGACAGTCAGCATCCGCTCGACCTCCGCCCGTTCGCCATCAGTGGCATCGGCAGGGACCGCGCCGGTTTCGAGCGCGCGTTCCAGCAGGTCATCAAGACGGTCGGGCGTCATACAGTACCTCCTGGAGGATAGCCATCGCCTACCATGGCACGTTGCATGGCGGCGAGTGCCCGGCGTTGAAGATTCTTGACGGCGTCTTCGGAGCGATTCATGACGACCGCCGTCTCGGCGACGGACCTATCCCGTAGGAACCGCAACTCGATGACTTGGCGTTGGTCGCCGGTAAGGGTCTGCATGGCGGTAAGGAGATCTCTCCGGAGCCCAATCGCATCCGCCTGGTCAGGTTCGGACAGTTCGAGGGTGTCGTCGAACTCGTCGTCGATCCCGCGTCGTCCGAGTTTCTTGATGTGGTCGCGAACCAGGTTCCGTGCGATGCCGATGAGCCAGCCTTCGATAGGAATGCCCTGGTAGTTGAAACGGTCTGCCCGCGAGTATGCAATTTCGAAAGCCTGCGACGCGATGTCCTCCGCTTCGTCAACCGATCGCAACCGGTACCGCACAAAGGCGAACACGTTGCGATAGTGCAACTCGAAGATCTGCTCCCACGCGCCCGGGTCGCGCTGCACAGCGCGGCCAGCGAGGGCTTCGGCATCGCCAGGATTCTTGGCCGGAGGGCCATCGTCATCGACCTCGGTTTCGCGCACAGCGGGTTCACTCTACGAATGGCGCGAGTACCAAGAAAGGTGACGGGTTTGCCAGGATTCACAGATGGGGAGAAAAAATCGTGCATTCAGGGTTATCGGATGCCCATCGGGTGAGACTGTCGAGGGCCTGGCCGGGGTGGGCGCCGGAGTGTTTCAGGCGACGGAGGGCCCGTCCGACTCTTCTGGGAAGCGCAACACCGAGAACGCTGGCGAAACCGCTTTGTATTGGCTGAGCTGCTCATCCGCCGCGGCAAACAATTCGCCTGGATCACATGCTGTGCCCGAGGCGACGCCAAAAGTGACCGTCACTGGCAGCTGGTCGGCCCAATCGCTGCAGTTCAGGCGCTCAATTTCTTGTGCGATCCGCCGGGCAATGAGCCGCCCGACCGTCAGATCTCCGTTCGGCACGATAATCCCGAAATCGTCTCCGGCGATCCGTCCGGCTGTGTCAGTTCCCCTGATGCAGCGGGAAATCCCAAGGGCAGTGCGCCGAATCATGTCATCGCCAGCAGTGTGGCCGTGAACTTCATTGACAATCCGCGTGCCACAGATATCGACCATCACCAGCGTCACAGGCGTACGTTCATTCCGAGCCCTGGCGCAAACCTCGCGGAGCCGCTCGTCGAACGCATGCCGGTTGAGCAATCCGCTGAGGTGGTCCGTGCGAGCCTCACGCTCGAGCCACCGCACCATAGTGTCCCTGCGCCGAAGCGTCCGGTTTTCGTCGTAGGCGCCTTCGATGCGAAGCGCGAGCTCTTGCCCGTCCTCGATGTGCATCTTGTTGAAAAAGTCGTGGGCCCCGAGCTTCAGTACCGGCAATGCTTCCCGGTCGTTGTCGCCGCTCGTGAGCAGCACCACCGCTACGTCGTTGCGGTGTTCGCGAAGGTGCTTCGCCAACTCGCTGCCTTCCTCGCACCAGGTTGCCGAATCAACCAGGGCAACATCGAACATGCCGTCTTCCAGCAGCGTCAGCCCTTCACCCGTGTTCCGTGCCGCGAACGTGATGAAGTCGCCCCTTGACTGGAGGCGCTCACGAACCAGTCGAACGTCATTGACGCTCGGGTCGATGATGAGCACCCGGAGGACGCGCTTGCGGTCGGCTATCGCGGCTGTCTTTGTCATTCTTGGCTGGTATCCCGTGTTCAGTATCGACAGCCACTCCGCATAACTGGAGGGTCGAAGCCGCCAAAATGTTGCCAGCCCTCGTTTCCCAGAGTGGACAGGCGTAGTTCCCATGAGCGTTGCTTACAGCCGTGAAGCTGGTGGGCGGTTGCCGATGGCAGGGGGGCCTGGAGTCCCAGACATCGGTTCACGTCCTTCTCACCGTGCCGCCATCACCGGCGTCGCACTCGCTACCAGAGCAATCGATGTCGCGATGCACTACGTTCTGATGCCGTGGGACCACGCCCCCAGTGGTCTTGCAAGGAAAGGCCGAAGCGTTTCTCAGCGAGCCGCTGGCTTAGCCGAAGAGCGGACCGCCCGGGTCGAGCACGCTGCCATCAAGGGCAATCACCGCCGGGCGTTCTTCGCAGTACCCTTCGTTTTCGCACTTATCGAACGTGAACGCGCCCTTTTTCTTGTCGAAGTGGATCGCCCACGTGCCACGCACCGGGCTGGATGGTCCGGCTTCGTTCTCGGCGGTCAGGATGGCGATCAGGGCGGCGATTTCTTCTCGTCCCATATGGCGTGTGGACTCCGTTCGGTCAGGCTTGTGAATCCAGCTTAGTCGCCCGCGACAAGGGGGGCGACTACCCCGATGGGTACAACCTTCCGGCGACCGAGGATGAGGTGCAAGACCAACGTCAGCGATGTCACCGCTACCACAAGGCTCCCCATCACGAATATCGTCTCGCGTTCACCGACCGAGTCCGCCAGCAGGCCAAACGGGAACCCCACCAGGCCATTGAGCCCCCACGCCATCATCGTCAGTGACATCACCCGCCCGTAGTATGCCTTATCCGATTCCTGCATGATCAGCGAGTTGTTCAGAAGTTGGAATGCGGCCGCACCCGCGCCTCCGATAAACAGCATCACCATCACGAGCCAGAAGCTGCCCGCGAACGCCGTCAAAGCCAGCGAGATACCGAGGATGAACCCACCCGTGAGCATCATCTTCCAGGCATTCGGGCTACTTGCCTTACTCGCCACAATCAGTGTCACCACCAGGCCCGAAACAGCACCCGCAAAGAACAGAAGGCCCATGTCCTTCGCGTCGCGCCCGAGTTCGTTCTCAAGGAAGCCCGGCAACACGACCTGGTACGAAAAGCCAAACATGATGACGCCCATGAATGACGTGACCAGCAGGCTGAGCCGTGGACGGCTCTTGATATGGTCGAAGCCGAGTTTGAAGTCGCCAACGATGGACTTGCCGCCCGATGCCCTCGCCCTGGTAGCCGGCAGCTGCGTTAGCGTGAAGATCACGTACGCAAACAACGCGCTCATGAAGAGATACGTCCCGCCCGTGCCTATGAACGGGATCGCGACAAGCAGTCCCGTTAGCAACGGGCCGACTACGCGGGTCCCCGTCATTCCTACCTGCTGCATCGCGATCGCGTTGCCCAACTCCGGGCCAGTTACCAACTCACCGATCCACGCCTGCCGGGCGGGGCCGATGAACGCGAACACGCCGCCCATCACGAACGTGGATGCCACCAGCATCGGCACCGTTATCTGATCCGTGACGATCATGATGCCAACAGTCAGGAAGTTGATGCCGATGATCGTCTGGCCGATTAGAACCAGACGGCGTTTCGAAACACGGTCCGCGATGACACCGCCGAATGGCGAGATGATGATCGTCGCGACACCCATGCCGAGGGCTACGATACCGACGGCCCCGTTCTTGCCCGTCAAATCGAAGGCGACGATCGACTGAACGATGCTGGACATCATGAACGCCAGGAACGCCACCGTAGTGCCGAGCCACAGCGTGCGGTATTGCGGATTGCTCAACGACTCGAACGTGCTCTGGAACCACCGGGAGATCATTCAACCGATCCTAACGATTCGTCGCCTTCACGGCCACGCGTCATATTCCGCACTCCACCGGTACCTCGCCCCAAGCCCTCCCTAAACGAACCCTCTCAGCAAAATGGCCTTGCTCACTCGCTCGACTGAGATGTCGAACGCGGCCTGCCTTGGCAGGGTGCCATCCCGCGCCGCCCGTTGCATAAGTTCGTGGAATGTCGAAACCATCCGCTTCTCGAGTTCCGCGTTCACTTCCTCCAGTGGCCACCGGAACTGTTGAATATTCTGCGTCCACTCGAAGTACGAGACGGTCACGCCGCCGGCGTTCACCAGAACATCGGGCAGCACCGGGATCTTTCGCGCCGCGAGGACCGCGTCACCGTCCGGCGTAACCGGGTGGTTCGCCGCTTCGACGACGACCCGAGCCCGGATCTTCGACGCATTCTCACCCGTGATCACTTCGCCGAGCGCCGCCGGCACCAGGTAGTCGCACTCCAGTTCGAGCAGATCGTCGTTGGTAATCGGCTTCGCGCCTTCGAACCCGGCGACACTCCCGGCGACGCTGAACCAGCGGTCTACGGCCGCGATATCCAGGCCGTCCCGGTTATGGATACCGCCCTTCACATCGCTCACCGCGATGACGGTGAACCCGAGCTCCGCGGCGAGTCGGGCCGTCCATGAACCTACGTTCCCGTACCCCTGGATCACAAGCTTCAGATCGCGCGGGTCCGTCTTTTCGATGGTCGCGTACTCTCGCATGCAGGTCGCAACGCCCCGCCCCGTGGCCTGGTCGCGTCCGAAACTGCCCCCGAGCTCAACGGGCTTTCCCGTCACGATCCCGGGCGTGTAGCCGTAGCGCTGCCCGTATGCATCCATCATCCACGCCATCGTCTGGGCGTTGGTGCCCATGTCGGGCGCCGGGATGTCGCGGTTGATCCCCAGGACCATGCCGATGTGCTGTGTATAGGCGCGCGTCAGCCGGTTCAGTTCGGTCTCGCTCATGTGCAGCGGGTCGCACATGACACCACCCTTCGCGCCGCCAAAAGGTAGGTCCATGAGCGCGCACTTGTAGGTCATCAGCATGGCAAGGGCCCGCACCTCATCGAGGTCTGCCTGCGGGTGAAAACGTACGCCGCCTTTGTAGGGCCCGCGGGCGCCGTTGTGTTGGACCCTGTAGCCCTCGAAGATCTGAAGCTTGCGGCTATCCATACGCACGGGGATCTGAGCGCGGACTTCGCGCCACGATGTCCGCAGAAGGTCCACCACTTCCGGGCTGGTATGCAGCCTCGCGGCGGATTCATACACGGATTGGAGGACGGATTCGGATGGTGAAACACGTGTTCCTGCGGCAGTAACCATGTCTGGATTGCGCTCCGTTGGCTGGTGTTAGGAGACACCTTACACGCGTCGCTGGAACGTTCGAAGTCTGCCCGCGAGACTGTGCCGCCATGGGACGAGTGTTCATCACGCGCGCGACGCCGGGCAGGGCCGTAGAACTGCTCGAATCCGCCGGCCACACGGTGGAGGTCTGGCCCGAATCCTCTCCCCCGCCACAGCATGTGCTCGCCCGGAAACTCGCCGCCTGCGATGCGGCCCTGACGATGGTTGTCGATCGCATTTCCCCGGAAATGCTCGATGCCGCGCCCGGCCTGCGCATTGTCGCGAACATGGCTGTTGGCTACGACAACATCAGCCCGGCAGAAGCCGCTCGGCGCCGCGTTTGGGTCACGAACACGCCCGGCGTGCTCGCTGAGACCACGGCGGATATGGCTTTCGCTCTGCTTTTGGCCGCCGCAAGGAACGTCGTCGCCAGCGACCGCGATACCCGCGCGGGCGGCTGGACGACGTGGTCCCCGACGGCTTTCCTCGGTCAGGACATCTTCGGTGCAACGCTTGGTATCGTCGGCCTGGGAGAGATTGGCGTGGCCATGGCCCGCCGTGCTCGGGGCTTCGACATGCGTGTCCTCTACGCCAGCCGCTCGCGGAAGCCGGAAGCGGAAGTCCGCCTCGGGGTCGAGTACGTTGCGCTTGACCAACTGCTGCGCGACTCGGATTTCGTCTCGCTACACACGCCGCTCAATCCCGAAACACGCCACCTGATTGGCGCTCGCGAACTCGCCCTGATGAAACCGTCCGCCATACTCGTGAATTCGGCTCGTGGCGGAGTAGTTGACCAGGAAGCGCTCATTGCCGCCTTGCGCGCGGGCACGATCGGCGGCGCCGCGCTCGATGTCACCGATCCCGAGCCCCTGCCGCTGGATAATCCGCTGTACGGCTTTCCAAACGTGATCATCACGCCGCACATCGCGAGTGCGAGCCTCGCCACGCGCTCGAAGATGGCGAACATGGCCGCCGAAAACATCATCGCGGTGCTGGCCGGCGGCAAGCCCCCAAATCCGGTGAACCGGCTCACATAGGCCTTCGCTACGCGACCTGCAGCCCTTTTCATTCGTCGCGAGCCCGAAAACTTGACACATAACGCCGAAACCCAGAGAACAGTGAGTACGATAGCGCTGTAACGCCGCGCAGCGTTCGAAACCTCCCGGAGCACTACTTGACCAGGTCATCTAAACCCGCCGGCAACCTCTGGCTTGCCGAAGAACTCTGGAAGCTCGACGCCATCGGCTTCGGCGACTTCACCCTCGGCCGGACTGCTGTCCACTCGCCGATTTACGTGAATCTGAGGCGCCTCATCAGCAACCCGAAAGCTCTCGCCCGCTGCGCCAAGATCATCAAGGAAGAGCTCGAAGCACTGATGTCGATGCGCAACCCGCACGTCCAGCCGTTCACGCTGGTCGCGGGCGTGCCATTCGGCGGCCTGCACGTCGCCACCGCGTTCTCGCTTGGCGTGAACACCCCGATGATCTACATCCATCCGCCCGCCACCGATAAGGCCGATGTCATCGAGGGCATCTACGTCCGTGGCCAGAGTTGCCTGATCATCGACGACCTGATTACCGGCGGCGGCAGCATCCTCCAGACCGCGGCCACCCTCAGCGATGCGGGCCTCGTAGTCCGTGACGCCGTCACCCTCATCGACCGCCAGGAAGGCGGCAAGCAGGCCCTCAAGAACGCCGGCATCAACCTCATCAGCATCCTCACCCTGGAACAGATAGCGAACTATCTGATGGCTGCCGGGCACCTCCCCGAGGACCAGTACCGCCGCACGATGTCTTACCTCGAAACGCGAAACAGCTGACAACGGGGAATCGAGTCGCCACGGCCCGCCAGCGGATCCCGATGGACATCATTAATTCCCCCGTCACCGGCCCCGCCTCACCGTGTCCGCTTGCCCAATCCAAAATCCAAAATCTAAAATCCAAAATATGCAAATCCGCCCTGCCACCGAAGCCGACCTCACCGCCATCAACGTTATCTACAACTTCTACGTCGAAACCTCGCCAGCGACATTCGACCTTGAACCGCTGACCGATGGAGCGCGGGGAGAGTGGTTCGCGACAAGGCAGGCGTCCAACTTACCCGTCCTCGTGGCAGAGATCGCCGATCAGGTTGCCGGGTGGTGCTGCCTCTCGCAGTGGAGCCCGAAGAAGGCCTACTCCACCACCGTCGATGAATCCATCTACATCTCGGACGAACTTCGCGGGAAGGGCGTGGGCAAAGCACTGCTCGGGACGATCCTCGAAAGCGCCGGCGCTCTCGGCGCCCAGGTCGTGATGGCAGGAATCGTCGGTTGCCAGGGGCCGAGCCTCGCGCTGCACCGTTCCCTTGGCTTCGTCGAAGCGGGCCGCTATCGGCACATGGGCTACAAGCTCGGGTCATGGCACGACCTCCACTGGTACCAGCGTCACCTCTGGGAATAGTTCCCGGCGCCCTACCGTCCGAGCTTTGTCAGCACGTCCACCAACGATTGCGTTCCGTCACTCCCGCGTCCCTCGGCCTGGATGGACTGGAACAATTGGGAGACCAGCGCGGTTCCCGGGAGCGGCGTGTGCGTTTCGTTCGCGGCGTCCAGCACAAGTCGCAGGTCTTTCTGCATCAGATCCACCATGAACCCCGGTGCATAGTCTCCCTTCACAGCGCGCGGGGCCAGGTTCGAAAGCATCCACGAACCAGCCGCACCTGCCGAGACCACTTCGAGCATCTTTGTGGGGTCAACCCCGGCTCGTCGTGCAAGTGCGATCGCTTCCGCCGCGGCAAGCAGGTTGAGCGCACCGGCGACCTGATTGCACAGCTTCACCACTTGCCCGGCGCCACTCGGCCCCACATGGACGATGGTTTTACCCATCGCCTCCAGGACTGGCCGGCAACGATCGAACGTCGCCGCCTCGCCACCCACCATGATCGCGAGCGTACCTGCCTTCGCGCCCCCGTCCCCGCCCGAAACCGGTGCGTCCAGCATGGCGACGTCGCATTTCGCCAGCACTTCGGCAACCTTGCGAGCGGTTTCGGGAGCGATGGTGGAGCAGTCGATGTATACCGAGCCGGGCTTCGCGCCCTCCATGACACCTCGCCGCCCCAATGCCACTTCTTCGACATCGCTTGAACTGGTCACGCAACTCAGCGTGACCTCCGACGCAGCTGCAACCTCGGCCGGGCTGGCGGCTGCCATTGCTCCCGCCTCCACAAGCGCCTTCGTCCGGGCCGGTGATCGATTCCACACCGTGACATGGAAGCCGGCCTTCAACAGGTTCGCCGCCATCGGCGCCCCCATGATCCCGAGTCCGATAAAACCGACGTTCTTGATCGTCAAGTTCGTTCCCCCAGCGAGCTGTGTGGATTGTCCACCCTTGCACTCCGGAAGCAAAAACGCTTATCCGAGCGGTGCATCCCAGGGGAGGGTCTGCCGTTGCGGCTGCATGATCGTTTTGATGACCCCATCCGCGACCACCGCGAGGATGTCGTACGCGGCGTATTGCGTCGGGTCCATCCCTCGCAGCGCCCATGAAAGTTTCTCTTCATTGGCATAGGTCGCCGCCCCAAGAACGATGAGCGCCCGCGCATCGGCGGGCGTTTGGAGGTGTGGGACAGCTTCTTTGAGCAACCGCCGAAGGTTGCGCCGCAACGAAGAACTCCATTCCTCGTTCTCCGGCGCAGGCGATCCAAGGACGCACGACTGGCCCGAGCCAAGGTCATTGGCGGTCCATGCATCGACTGCCCTGATAAACTGATTTTCATCGACGTCCGGCTGGCCAGCGGCCATCACCACGCGCTCAGCCAGTTCGTCCCGTTCCTCTTGCGAAGCCGGCAATCGAAGAAGCTCCGCGGAGTTAAGCATGAATGTGCCCGGCACTCGGTTGGTGAATTGAGCCCAATGCGCCGAAAGGCCTCCGAGCACGGTGATCACCGAGCCCGTCGTTCCAGCCCTTCGCAAATACAGGGTCACCGGCCGCCGGACTTCGAGCCTTCCGTCCTCCAACGTCTTCGCCTCGTCGAGTGAGTGCATGAACTGGCTCAGTCCAGGCTCAACCGCCGGAAGAGAAGCGCCTCTTGGCGCCCAGAGCGCGATCGACCGTCCCTCAAGGTCGATCCGCTGCTCTACCGCCGCGCGCGCCGCTTCCCAGGTCAACGTCGCATCGGGAGCGAGCGTATTCAGCACTGTGACCGCGAGGTTCCACTGACGGCCCACGCCCACTTCGCCCGTGAGCACGCTGCCGTTCGAACTGGACTTCGTAACGGTCGTGCTCCGCGCATAGTGTGCGCCGAACCAACCCAGAAACAGGCGTAGCCCGGACTCCGCCGGGTCGGCAGGGTAACTCTGTCCTGTCACGAGCCCGGCTTACACACGGACGCGCGGCGCGTTTACGGTGGCGATGACAATACCCGGTTCAGTCACGATTTCGACCCCCGCCATCGCCTCAAGATCCCCGACTTTGATAGAAATGTCGAAGCTCTTCAGGCCGCCGAGGTCAACCGTGAAGCCGTCCGGGATATCCAGCGGCTTGCAGCGC
>JANPDX010000246.1:0-1593 GCA_031431695.1 Dehalococcoidia bacterium | reverse complement strand
TTTGCCTGGCGCTGCTGTTCTTCGGTTGCGAAGGGGTCGAAGCCCGCGGCGACGCTGGCGTCGGTCCAGCGCTTGAAGTCGGCCTGGTCTTTCGGGTCCACACCGAGCATCTCGGCGATGACGATGGTCGGGTACGGCTGGCAGAAAGCGGTCATGAGGTCGAACGAGGACTGCCCTTCAACCTTGTCGAGCAGCTCATTCGCTATCTCGCCGATGCGGCCGCGCATTTTTTCGATTGCGCGCGGGGTGAAGGCCTTGGTCACGAGCGCACGCAGGCGGGTGTGGTCCGGCGGGTCGAGGAACAGCATCGAGGGCTCGCGCGTGTCGTCCGCAAAGCGCTGACGGAACATGGCACTGAAGCTGTTCTCCTCCGCTTTTCGAGGGTCAACGTTCAGGTCGCGGTCGTTGAGGATCTGCTGCACGTCTTCGAAGCGACCGACGATGTAGCGGTTGAACAACTCGTCGCGGACCGCGCGGGCTTCCTCGCGAACCTCGTCAAGCATCGTGTAGGGGTCTTTCTGATATTCGGGATTCATCGGCGAAAGTTTCACGCCGAGCGACGCTGCGGTAGGCCTGGTTTGCTGTTCTGTCATTGCGGCACCTCGATGACGACGGGACCTGATGAGCGATAGTATAGAAAACCCGAACGTAATTCGGAAGCGGCCTACTTTACCGCCTTTGCGATGCACAACGTCATCACCAGCGGCCGGATGACGTAGCCATCGAATTCGGTGTCGATGAAGGCCGCGAGCTCAGCCAGGAAAGCCTCACGGGCATCCGGTTCCATCTGGGCCGTATTTGAGTACGAGCGGACCAATTCGATGTAGTGCGCGGTTTCGTAGCGTTGGTCCCAGTCGTAACGGAGGAGTTCGGGCGATGTGAAAAGATCGCTGCTTGCTACCTCGCTGAACACACGGGGGAAGACGTTTCGGCCCTGGGGAGGCGGAACAGGAGGTCCGTCGGGGAAGTGCCGGTCATAGATTGGCTGCGATACCGCGTAAAACCGGCGGTCAACGGCGTCGGCCACCTGTTCGGTATTCACCACCGCGAGGATTCCGCCACGCTTGAGGAGCGACGCCGTCTTTATCATCCGCATCGCGGGTTCGACCCAGTGGAACGACGTAGCAGCGACGATGCCATCGAAGGCGTTTTCCGGGAGGGACGCTGCTTCGAAAGTGCTGTTGAGCACCTCCAATTTCGGGTCAGGGAACTTCGCGCGAAGATAGGCGCCGAGGTTCGGTCCGGGTTCGCAAGCGGTCACGCGGGCATCGCGCGCCAGCAGGGCGGCTGTGGCTTTGCCCGGCCCCGGCCCGATTTCGACCAGTTCAGGGTTCTCGGGCAGGCGCGTGAACAACTCGTCCCAGAGCGGTTCCGGGTAGCTGGGACGGGCGCGGTCATAGGTTTCGGGCGACTCATCGAACCAGCTCGTCACGTGCATACCTCCCAGGTCCAGCGTGCCGATAGCGTAAGCGGCCTGCCTGAGGCGACGACGGCCGCTCCATCTCCAGGTCGTCCGGCGGCAGACAGATTGAAGGCGTCCGGGGCGCAGGTCTGGGGCTCGATGCAGAACGCTTCGGGTGGCGTGTACACCTG
>JANPDX010000245.1:0-1883 GCA_031431695.1 Dehalococcoidia bacterium | reverse complement strand
TGACCGCCGGCGGCCGCGCCGCCGGCATGAGCGTCACCGCCAGACGTGCGGGCGACCAGCCCCGTCAGGTTCACTGCCTTGTTATCCGGCCCCTTCCGTTTCGTGGGCGTCCCTGCGACCTTCAGAAGAGTGGCGACCGGCCCTCTTCAGTGAGTCTACGTCCCGCACCTTCTACCGTCGCCAGTGAGCAGCCGGCGCGCCCGGCCGTCGCTTCACCTCGGCCATCGCCCAGGAGCGTCCGGGGGATCTTCGTGAAGTGATTCGTCGCCCCAACGCCCGGTCGCAAAAGGCCACCGTCGGTCGAGAGTGTCTTCCTGAGAAGCGACCGGGCCGGCCGTTGCTGGCGCGGTCGCGCCTGCATTCTTGGACACGATTCGTGAACGCCGCCGCGCGCTCCACGTGTTGCTGAGCAAGGTCAGCCGCCGCACTTCCACGATTCGCGGCCCTTCCTTCGAAAAATCAAAAAATGATGGTCGCGCGCTCCACCACACATCCGCGATGCTTCGTCGCCAACCTCCGCACATCACAGCTCGCGGCGGCCGTCGCCCACCCAAAACCGCCGCGCGAAAGTGTCCGAGGCTGAACCAGGAGCCGACGCTTGCCCCATGCCCCGGTCGCCGTTGCTTCAACGCTTTCAGTCGCTGGAGACCCCACCCACGCACCAAGAATCGGAGTCCGAAAAGATCCGGGGTGGCTGGTCCGGATAACGACCCTGGCAGTAACCTGCGGGGCTCGAAGCCGAGCCCCAAGCGTACCGCGGGAGGGAGGGCCCGCGCCAGCGGGACCCGACCGACTACCCGACCGTCGCGCGGAAGCCAACGGGCCCCGTCAGGTTCACTGCCTTGTTATCCGGTCCCGCGCGACACTGGCGAGTATCGCACCAAGTTAGGAACCTACCCACCGCGGGCGGAACGAACCGGAAGGATTCGAACCCGGGACGTTGTTTCATCGACGGTGACGAGTGCTCCCGACTGGAACGCCTCGCGATGATCCGAGAGTACGCGCACAACGACCTGGCCAAGGGCATGAGGCATCACGTTCTGCGCGCGCACTTGGAGAACGCTCGGGCCAGCCGCACCACTTGTCGCCAACAACGCCGAGAAATCCAGATCGTGAGTGAACACCACGTACCCGTGCTCGCGCGCCCAGGCCATGATGGCAGCATCCGTGGCGCGCGGGTCACCGACCTGCGACCAGTGCACTGCTTCGATCTTCTGAGTGGCCAGGAATCCCACCCACATCGGGGAGAGATTCATGTCGATGACGAGCTTCACGACGCCTTCAGCGGGAGCTCGACCTCCTCTGATCGCCACGCTGCGTAGGCCAGGGCCGCCTGAACGTCATCCCGCTCGAGATACGGATACGCCTTCAAGATCTCGTCCACCGTCTGACCCGCGGCGAGCAGGCCCACGATGGTGCCGACAGTGACGCGCATCCCACGGATGCATGGGCGTCCGCCCATCACCGCGGGATCATGCGTGATACGAGTGAGAAGGTCAGCCACGGGCAAAGTCTACCCTATTTCCCCGCCGTCAGGTCCCATCGGACTGCTGATCGGGATCCGGATAACGACCCTGTCAATAACCTGCGGGGCTCGAAGCCTACCGTCGAGCGTACGCCAGGCTGGCGGGCCCGCGCCAGCGGGAACCCGCCAGCGACGTTCACCGTCGCGCGGAAGCCAACGGGACCCGCAGGTTCATTGGCTTGTTAGCCGGCAGAAAGATCAGGCGGCGGACTTAACGTTCTCTCGAATGATTCGCGGATGACGGGCAGCGATCCTGAGCAGGCCGATCGCCGGACCTTCCGGATGCCTTCGACCTTGCTCCCAGTTTCGTAGCGTATGAACGCTGATACCCATCGCTTCTGCGAATTGGGACTGGGAG
>JANPDX010000244.1:0-2690 GCA_031431695.1 Dehalococcoidia bacterium | reverse complement strand
CCGGCGCTTCGCGGCCCTGCCGAGCTCGGAGGCGGCGGGCGACCTGGCTAACAAAGCCGTGATGGTGGGTTTCCCGATGCTCGGGCTCGGTATCGCGCTCGGCGCGTGGTGGGCGAACAGCGCGTGGGGCCGCTACTGGGGATGGGACCCGAAAGAGACGAGCGCGTTGGTGACATGGCTGAGCGTCGCTGCGTATTTCCACGCGCGGGCGGGCAACGGTTCGGTGGCGGGCGCGCCGGGGATTCGAAAGGTTGTACCGGAACGGCTGCGGCGGGGCTGGCGGCCCGACCCGATGTGGTGGCTGGTAATCATGTGGGCGCTAGTGATGTTCACCTACTTCGCGGTGAACCTCTGGGTGAGCGGGCTGCACAGCTACGCCGGGGTGTAGGCGGCATCAATCGGCTACAGTATGGAAGTGTCCACTCGAATCTCCGCGAAAGAACTCCCCGCCGACGTGCTCGCCGCGCTCGAACGAGGCGATTCGGTCGAGCTTGAGAGCGACGGCGTAGTTATCGGCAACGTCACACCAACCACGACGCGGCCAGTAGATTGGGCTGCATTTTGGGAGGCGCGACGCGGCGCCCCAGCGCTGGACTACGAGGACTTCTTGCGTGACCTGGAGATGATTCGAAACGAGTTGAACTCTCCCGCGGAATCGCGATGGCCGTCGTAGTCGATACTTCGTTTCTGGTGGAAATTGAACGGGAAACACTAGACCCATCCTACGTCGGCCCGTTACTCAAGGGTCTTCCCGCGAATTCGGTCGTTTCGGTCGTTTCGTTGATGGAGCTCCGAATGGGTGCATTGTCCGCGGACTCGGATGCGAGGAAACAAGCTCGCGAACGGTTTGCGCAACATCTGCGCGATTTCGTTCGAGTTCTCTCCGTTGGCGAGGATGAAGCAATGGCCGCCGCCGAGATCATGGTCTCGCTGCGCCGTTCGGGCCAGAGGATCGGCGAACGAGACCTCCTCATTGCCGCAACGGCAATCGCCAACGGTCATTCTCTGATTACGCTGAACCGTTCCGAGTTCGAGCGCGTGCCCGGCCTCACCTTGCTCGACCTTCCGGACATCAAGGTCATGTGAATCTCTGGGTGAGCGGCTTGCACAGCTACGCCGGGGTGTAGGTGGTGTGCGTTAGAATTGGCTCATGACCGTGCGAGTAGACGTTGACAGGTTGCCGCCCGAGGTCGTTGCGGCGTTGGATCGCGGTGACACCGTGGAGTTCGAGCGATCGGGCAAAGTCACGGCGGCTGCCCGCCCCGAAGAGCCGCCAACGGGACGCCGGCTTTGGGTCGCAATGAGCAAACTCAAGCCTCTGGATGATCAGTTTGAGCAGGATGTACAGTCCCTTGAGAAACTGGTTCGCCGGGGTGTAGGCGGTGTGCGCTAGAATTGCAGGATGACTGTGCGCGTGGACGTTGACCGGTTGCCGCCCGAAGTCGTTGAAGCGTTAGATCGCGGCGACACCGTGGAGTTCGAGCGCGATGGCGAACTGGTCGGCCATGCTCGCATCGAACGCAAGCGCCTTTCATGGCAGGAGTTCTGGCAACTGAGGCGAGCGAGCCCACCCCTGGACGAGGACTTTTTGCGGGATGTCGAAAACGTGCGTCTGATGCTCAACACACCGATGACTGACCCGTGGGAGTCGTAATCGACTCTTCGGTGCTGATAGCTATAGAGCGCACCTCGTCGCCCGGCGAGCCGGTGGCGGTACTGGAGCGGGTGCTGCCCGAGGATTCGTTGATTTCCGCGGTAACGGTCATGGAGCTGCGGATAGGAGCGCTGCTCGGTGAACCTGAGTCACGTCGAGCAATTCGCGCCTCCTTCCTCAGCCATATTTCTCTCAAGTGCCCGGTCCTGCCATTCACTGAACACGAAGCCGAGGAAGCGGCCCGCCTTTTCAGTGCCCTGCGCCGGGCCGGCCAGCGAATCGGCGAACGAGACCTCCTCATTGCCGCAACCGCAATCGCCAACGGGCATTCTCTGATTACGCTGAACCGTTCCGAGTTCGAGCGCGTGCCCGGCCTCACCTTGCTCGACCTTCCGGACATCAAGGTCATGTGAATCTCTGGGTGAGCGGCTTGCACAGCTACGCCGGGGTGTAGGTATCTCTCAGCCCGTAGCGTTTCGGACGGCGTACAATGTTCGTTGTGGATGGATTTACCATTGAAGAGGTTCGTGGCCTTCGTTCGCCCGTCGTCGTGATGGCGTTCACCGGGTGGAGCGATACCGGGACTGTTACGACCGATGTGACCGGCAGGCTCGTTGAGGCATTCGACGGCGAGCGCTTTCTCACTGTCGATGCCGAGGACTATTACGTATTCACCGATACGCGCCCCCACGTGCGTATCGACGATGAAGGCGTCCGGAAGCTCGACTGGCCGGACAACGAAGCCTACGCGGTCCGTTTGCCGGATGCGGCACACGACCTGATTGTCGTTCAAGGCGTCGAGCCGAACCTGCGCTGGCGCACATTCTCGGAGCGACTGTCGGAGGCCGTGTTCAAACTCGAACCGTCCCTGATTTGCACGCTCGTCGCCCGGCCCGCCCAGACGCCGCACACGCGGCCAATTCCGGTGACCGGCTCATCGGCCGATCCGAAGCTGGCGGCCAGGTTCGGGCTCGGGCGGTCGTTGTACCAGGGCCCGACCGGCATCCTCGGGGTGATCCACGATTCGCTGCGGCGC
>JANPDX010000243.1:0-2304 GCA_031431695.1 Dehalococcoidia bacterium | reverse complement strand
ATCCTTCAATGGCCGGATGTGACGGGGCCGATGTGCGAATTGATCGCCGGCCACTTTCGCGGCAAGGCGAACCTCGTGGTTGGGCCAACCACCGGCGGCGCTATCCTGTCGTACGAGACAGCGCGCCACCTGGGACTGCGCAGCATCATCGCCGAGAAGAACGAAGAAGGGACGCCGGGGCGCGAGTTTAAGCGAGGGTTCGAAATCGGCCCGGGCGATCGCGTGCTGGTGGTTGATGACGTGCTTACCACGGGTGGCAGTATTCGCGACGTGCTCGACGCGGTGCGGGCGCGAGGCGCGGAAGTCACAGGCGTCGGTGTACTTGTGGACCGGACGGCGGGAAGCGTGGACTTCGGCGTGCCGTTCTTCGCGTGTATCCCAATCTCGGCGGAGTCGTGGACTCCTGAGGAGTGCCGCCTTTGCAAAGAAGGCGTGGCACTCAAGGTCACGTAATCGCGCAGACCGGACGTTTGGCGGGCTGCCGTACAATCGTTGCATGCGATTCGTTCGGCAGGCCGGAAGTGACCCAGCGTTCCTCCTCAAAGCGATGGGGGAAGCCGCGGGAGAGTTGCACCGCGCGTTTTATGGCACACCGCACCGGGAGCTCCAACGCGAGGGGACAAACCCGGACGACGGGTGGACGCTTCTTGGGATTACGTATCATGTGAAGCAAGTGGAGGAAGGCGTGCAGAGCCAACTCGACACGATTCTCACTTCACGTCGGGCGGAAATCCGGCATGTGGACCTCGATGACATCCCATTTCGCGAGGACTATATCGAGGACGACTACGAGGAACTCCTGGAGGAGTTCCACTATCTGCGGCGGCGGTCTACCTACATGCTCTGGGACATTGACGAACGGGATTGGCAGCGGACGGGGACACACCCGTATCGCGGGCCGAGATCGGTCCTGGAGATTGTGCGGGAGCTCTACCAACACGACCTGGAACACCTCTGGCAGACGCGAAGGATGCTGGATAAGCTGGCGGCAGGGACGCCCCGGTGAGACCGTCGTTTCGCATTGCTTTGCCGGGTGCGGCGCAACTGGCGGCTGACCCCGAGGCGCCATCCATCGCCTGGTTCGGACAGGATTTCGAGGCACTCCAGGTTGCAACAAGCGCGGTGGGGCTTGGCATCGATCTGACGGGCAACGAAGTGCGCGTGGTAGCCAGCATGCCGGCGCTTCAGCGCTTGTTGGTTCCTCTGGAGGAGTTGGCTCCCGCTTCCGCGGCGTGGCTCCGACGGTTCCTGTCCCCGGTGCAGGCGTGGAAGCTCCGGAGTCGCAGTCTTGACCTTCATTCGCCCATCATCATGGGGATCCTGAATCTGACGGAGGACTCGTTTTCGGGGGATGGAGTGGGCGCGGATCTCGGGACGGCGCTTCTGCGGGCGGAGGGCCTTCGCGCGGCGGGCGCTGCCATCATCGACATTGGCGCGGAGACGGCGCGCGCCGACCGGCCCGTCCTTGACTCGGATGTGGAAGCTCGACTGGTAGCTCGCACAATCGAGGCACTCGCGCGCGAAGGTCACCTGGTTTCGAGCGACACCTACAAGCCGGCAGTCGCGCGCGCCGCCCTGGAAGCGGGGGCGGAGATTATCAACGACATTAGCGGCCTGACCGTTGGCAGCGGGGCTGCGGCGGAAGCCGCCCGAGCGGGCGCGGGATACGTGCTGAACTACAGCTTCTCGGCGCCAAAGCGCCGGCCGGAGAGCCCTCCGAAGTACCAGGATGTCGTCATCGAGACGGTCGCGTGGATGGAGCAACGGCTTGGAGAACTTGAGAAGGCCGGACTGGAACGCGAGTCCATCGCTATCGATCCGGGCATCGCATTCGGGAAGAGCCACGACGAAGACATCCAGGTTCTGCACCGCATCGGGGAACTGCGGGGCTTTGGGCAGCCCATCCTGCTGGCCCACTCGCGGAAGAACTTTATCGGGAGCGTGAACGGAAAGGCACCGGCCGACCGCGACCTCGAAACGCACGTGGCCAGCGCGATGGCGTTCGAACAGGGCGTGCGTATCTTCCGTGTCCACGACCCGGAGGGCGCCCGCCGAGCGCTGGCGATGGCAGCCGCAATCAGTTCCGCGCGAGCCGGACAGTTCGCGCCTGACGCCGCATCGTGGCCCTGGCGGGCCGGGGCGAATGCGACACATATGACGAATTCGGAACCGGATAAGCCGGCGCCGGTGGGCCAACGCTGGTAGCGAATCAGGGGAGAGTGGGTTGGGTGCCGGCCCCGTCGATACGCCAGGCGACACCGGCATAGGCGACATCCGTGGCGATAGTGCCTTTCGTGAGGCCGT
>JANPDX010000242.1:0-6678 GCA_031431695.1 Dehalococcoidia bacterium | reverse complement strand
GCGTGGTCGTACATCCACGGCCGCAAGGTGCGGATGGGCGAGTTCAGCAACGAATTGCATGCGACAGGGTTCGAACTGGCGGAAGAAGAACGAAAGCTCGCCGTGGTGGACCGCTGGGGCCGCACGTTGCAGCCACTATTCGACCGAATTAGGGGCGGTGGGCCACAGGCCTGGGGCGACATTGCGCGTGAGCTGGACCAGTTTTCGCTGCACGAGTTCCTTGAGAGCTGCGGCTGGTCGCAGGGGGCCATCGAGCTGTACTGCCTGTTCAGCGGAATGGAGCCGTTCCTGAACAGCGCGTTCATGGAGATTCTTCGCGAAGAGGCGGGTGACTGGTTCAGCGATGTGGTCTACATCGCCGGGGGGATGGACCAGTTGCCGCGCGCGTTTCTGCCCGAACTGCTGCCGCACATCCGCTTCGGCGCCAGGGTCACGGCCATTGCGCAGGATGGCGCCGGGGTGACCGTGCAGTACCAGCGGCCCGGGGGACGATCCTCGGTCCGGGTGGACGAAGCAATCATCGCGTTGCCGTTTCCGGTGCTGCGGCATGTGGAGCTGGCGCCGGCTGTTTCGATTGGCAAGCAACGGGCCATCCGTCAGTTGCACTACGACGCTGCCTCGAAGATCTTCCTTCAGACGCGCAGTCGCTTCTGGGAAACGAATGACGGCATCGTTGGCGGTGGCAGTGTGACTGACCTGCCCATTCGCCAGTTGTACTACCCGGACCACGGCAAGGCGACCGGTCGCGGTGTGCTTTTAGCCAGCTACGCGTGGTCCGAAGACGCGCAACGCTGGGGTTCGCTTTCAGCGGCGGACCGAATCGCGCAGGCGATCGAAAACGTGGCGATGATCCACCCGGAGATTCGCGACGAGTTCGAAGTGGGCGCGAGCAAGATGTGGCACGACGATGAGTTCGCGGGAGGGGCGTATGCGCTGTTCGATCCCGGACAGCAGACACACCTGTTTTCGCACATCCTGGCGGCGGAAGGGCGGCTGCACTTCGCGGGTGAGCATGCCTCGCTGGCGCACGGCTGGATTCAGGGGGCCATAGAGTCGGGGCTGCGGGCGGCTCTGGAAGTGGCGGGGGCCGGTTAGGGCGGCGTTAGCACCTCTACGGCGCGCGCAAGAGCGGGGTCATCGAGTTCGGTGTACTCGTGCCAAAGCCCGTTGACGGTGAAATCGGGCACGATGCCGGTGTTTTCCCAGATCCCGGGCGCCAGACCGTTTGGCTGGAACGTGATCATCGCCAGGTAGATGCGCGAGCCATCGACAAACGTCGTAGCTTGCAGGAGTTCGACGTTGCCGTCCGTCGTGGTGCCGACGATTTTCGCCCGGCCCGCCTGCCCGAGTATGCCCGAGGTGATCTCGCCGAAGGACGCAGTTCCCTCTCCGACAAGGACGACGAGGGGCACTGTCTGCGAGTTGCCAATCGCTTCGGGAGTGATCACAAAAGGAGTTGAGCCAGTGCGCGACACATAGGCGCCCTGGGCGCCACTGGTGAAGAACCCGAGCACGCCCTTCGCCATCGCCTCAAGGCCTCCACCATTGAGCCTGTTGTCGATGATGAGCCCAGTCAGCGGGCCACCGGCCATGAGTTTCTGCAAAGCTTCGCGCACCTGGGTCGTAATCGAATTGTCGAACAAGGTGGGGATGAAGACGTAACCAATCCGTGTCCCCGCTACCAGGCACGAGTCGACCGGCGCCACCGCAGTGATGGCCTTACGGACAATTATCGCCACAAATGGCGTTCCGCCGCCGCGTTGGACGCGGACGTTCACCGTGGTCCCAGCAGGCCCGCGCAGCGGCGAAGGAGAGCCATCTTCGAAGTGCGCGGGTCCACCGTTCACGTCGAGTATGAGGTCGTGCGGGCGCAAACCCGCGGCTTCCGCTCCGCTCCCGGGAAAGACGGCGACGATGGTCCCTCGGCCCTGGGGCAACGGCTGGAAGAGCACGCCGATTCCGGCGTACTTTTCGCCCAGGGCGAGCTTCGCGTTTTCGTCCGCGACCTCTTCGGCGCTCTGGTACCGCGAATGTCCGTCCCCCAATTCGTTGATCAATTGCTTCATGAGTTCGTGGAAGTTCGCGTCAGTCAGTCCGGCGCGGATTTTTGCTTCGTAGCTGGCGGTGATGGTATTCCAGTCGTATCCGTTGAAGAGCGGGTCTACGTACTTATTGGCGACCGCCGTGCGCAGTTCGCCAAAGACGGCGAGTTGTTTCGCGGTTGACTCGCTGGAGGCAGGAGTATTTGGCGGGGCGGGCTTTCCTGGGGTTGGCGGATCGGGCGCGGCAGGCCCGAGGGTCGCGACCGGCGAAGCGCCGGGAAGGTACCTGCAGAACCGTGCCCCGCTTGCGGAAACACCCGGATCGAACGTTTGGCCAGTGCTGGTATCGCTTGCTATTCCTGGCATGCGGAGCACGAAACTGCCGGCCGCTGCTCCGCCCGCCGGCGAGTCTGCTTCGGCCCCGGCGGTGGAGCCGAGAGAGATGGCCAGCAATGTGAAGGCGAGGAGAACGGTGCGGGTGTGCATTTGCGGAGGCGCCTTTCGAACGATTGCGAGTATACGCGCCATGTCAAAGCGGATGGGGCGAACTCCCAAATGGTGCGCGATGCGAGAATGGCGCCATGAACGAACCAATCGGCCCCGGCGTCGTCGAGGCTGTCCACATCAGCCCCACGCACACGATGGCCAAGCAGAGCCGGGCCGCGATTCGGTTGATTGCCGGGCTCGGTGTGGAGGGCGACGCGCACATGGGCGAGACGGTGAAGCACCGTTCGCGGGTGAAAGCGGATCCGACGCAGCCGAACCTTCGGCAGGTTCATCTGATCCATGGCGAGTTGCACGACGCCCTCGCCGCCAACGGCTTTGGCGTGACACCGGGTGAGATGGGCGAGAACGTCACAACGCGGGGCATCGACCTGCTGGCGCTGCCGCGGGATACGCTTCTGCACCTGGGGAGCGAAGCCATTGTCAGGGTCACCGGGTTGCGGAACCCGTGCGTCCAGCTCGATGGCGTCCAGCCGGGTTTGATGGCGGCGGTGCTGGACCGGGACGCTGAGGGCAACCTGATCCGCAAGGCGGGGATCATGGGTGTCGTCGTGACGGGCGGGGAGGTCCGGCCGGGCGACGCGATCACCGTGGTGCTGCCGGAAGGCGACCGGCGTAAGTTGGAGATGGTTTAGTTGCGCCCCTGATCCGCCTCCATGACACCGGCCCTGCCGGGCCTCAGCGGCCCCGGTGGGCCGCGGCTACAGGCCTACCAGTTCCGCGTAGCGCTTGAGGGCCGCGGTGGCCTGTTCGGCTGGCTCCGGGCGGAGGCCGAAGATGCAGCGTTCGACGCCCATGGTGGCGTAGTTCTCGATGACCTCCTTGGATGGTGGGACGCCGAAGACGGAGACCGGCATGGTCCCGCGTCCGGCGGCCTTCGCCTTTTCCTGGAGTTCAGCGATCATCTGACCGAGGACGGCGCCGGAGCGGCCACCGATCGGCATCCAGCCGTCGCCGTATTCGATGACGCGGTCGAGTGTCCGCGGCCCCGCGCCACCGACGAGGATGGGCGGGTGCGGCTTCGAGACCGGCTTGGGCCATGACCAGATGGGGTCGAAGTTCACGAACTTGCCGTGATACTCGGCCTCGTCTTTGGTCCAGATTTCCTTCATGGCGAGGATGCGTTCGCGCAGGATCTTCCAGCGCAGTGTGGGCTTCGTGCCGTGGTTCTCCATCTCCTCTTCGTTCCAGCCGCCGCCGATGCCGAAAATGAAGCGGCCTCCGGACAGGAAGTCGACGCTGGCGACTTCCTTGGCGAGGGTGATGGGGTCGCGTTCCATGACAAGGCAGACGCCCGTACCGACCTTCAGAGTTTTCGTTACCGCGAAGGCCGCGCCGGCGGCTACGAACGGGTCGAGCGTGTGCGAATACTCCATCGGGAGTGGGGCGCCGCCCGGCCACGGGGTGCGGCGGCTGGTGGGGATGTGCGTGTGTTCGGGGAAGAAGAGGGATTCGAAGCCAAGGTCTTCGCAGACCTTGGCGAGTTCGTGGGGAGGGATGGCGTAGTCGGTTGGGAACATCTGGACGCCGAATTTCATGGAGGCACTCCTGTGGTGATGGTGCGGAGGGGATTCTAGCGCGAATGGTGGGAACTTCGTTGTCCCTGTGAATACGAAGTTCGGCGACTTGTTCGGGGCACAACCGCTTCACTATACTTTCGACGGCTACACGGAGGCACGAATTGGAATACGACGACATCATCGTCGGGGCAGGATCCTCGGGAGCGGTGCTCGCATCGAGGTTGAGCGAAGACCCCTCGCGGTCGGTCCTGCTCCTGGAGGCCGGACCGGACTACCAGACCATTGAACAGACGCCCGACGACCTGAAGAACGGCAAGCAGCAGTCGGTCGTGAAGCATGACTGGGGCTTCATCGCCGCGGCGATCCCCGGGCGCGACATCGCGTACCCACGCGGGAAGGTGACGGGAGGGTCTTCGGCGGTAAATAGCGCGGTTGCCCTCCGAGGGATGCCCGCGGACTACGACGAGTGGGCTGAGATGGGAAACGACGAGTGGGCGTGGGAGAAGGTCTTGCCGTTCTTCCGCAAGCTCGAAAACGACCTCGATGAGGGAGGCGACATCCACGGGAAGGGCGGCCCCATCCCAATACGGCGGCCAAAGCGCTCTGAGCTGCGCCCAGAACAGGCTGCCTTCCTCGATGGCTGCCGGGCCGTGGGACTGCCCGAAAGCGGAGACATGAACGACCCCGAATCGACCGGCGCGACGGTATGGCCGCGGAACATCATCGATGGGGTGAGGATGTCGACGGCGATCACGTACCTCGGTGCGGCGCGGCACCGCCTGAATCTCACCATCCGCGGAAGGAGCCTCGTCCACCGGGTGCTGTTCGATGGTACGCGGGCGGTTGGTGTCGAGGTCGAAAACGGCGGAGAGCTGCAGCGGGTCTACGGCAAGCGAGTGACGCTCTCGGCAGGCTCCGTCGTCTCGCCGTCGATCCTGGTGCGATCCGGCATTGGACTTCGCGCTGATCTCAAGAGACTTGCAGTGCCTGTCGTGTCTGACCTCCCTGTGGGCCAAACCTTGATCGACCACACGATGGCCGGCGTGATGGGAGTCCCGAAGGCAGGGGCAGCTGATGTCACAGAGTGGCAAATCCAAGCGGGCGCTCGCTACACCGCGCAGGGCTCGGCTGAGTCGAACGATATGCAACTCTACATGATCGGCAACTCTGATCTCACTGACTACCCGGACTACGTCGAACTCGTCGGTTCCAATGTGGTGTCGGCCGTGCTGGCGGGCCTCCAACGCCCGCGGTCACGCGGACGATTGCGGTTCGAGAGCACCGATCCGAATGTCCAGCCGACAATTGAGTTGGCCTTCACTGAGGATCCTGAAGACATGCGGCGGATGATCGATGGGCTCCGGCTCGCCTGGCGGATTGCTCACGAGCCTGCGTTCGACGAGATCTTCGAGCGCATAGCCTTGCTCACCGACGAGGTGATGGCCTCGGATGAGGCGGTGGCGGATTACATCCGGGCCACGACGAATACGATTTATCACCCCGTGGCGACAGCAAAGATGGGACCCGACGGCGACGCCGCGGCAGTTACCGATCAGTATTGCAGAGTGCGCGGGGTTTCGGGCCTTCGGGTTGTCGATGCCTCGGTGATGCCGAACATCCCGCGGGCCAACACGAATCTCACCTGCATCATGATCGGCGAGAAAGTTGCGGAGTGGATGAAGGCGGAAAGGTAGAACGGTCAGGTCCGACAGCTAGAACTCGAAGTCATCGCCGGGCCGAAGTACCTGGAACGGCTTCTGGTAGAGCTTCCGCACCCGGTGCTCCAGGTCCTGGAGGAAGGTTTCCGAGTTATCGGAGAAGTGCGTGACGAGCAGGCGCTCGCAGCCCGCGGCAGTCGCCATCTGGGCCAATTCGGGGACGCTCGTATGCGTCTCCGCGTACTGGGTGCCCGGGTCCAGGATGGTGCATTCGGCCAGGAATATCCCGGCGTCGCGGCCGACTTCGCTGGCTGCCTGGCAGAAGGCGGTGGTTGCCGATTGCAAGCCAGAAACCGGCCCTCTAGATTCCGCTGATCACGGATTCGAGGAACCACAAAATGGCTGTAACGGGCCGAAACATCGACGTCAATGGCGTCAGTTTGTATATCGAGGAGCATGGTCAGGGGATCCCCCTCGTGCTTGTGCATGGTGGGACCGTATCAAGCGCTTCCTGGGCGCCACTCATTCCGCTGCTGGCCAACCGTTTCCGCGTGGTTGTGTTCGATTCGCGCGGACACGGGCGTTCCACGAATCCAAGCGGCGAACTGACGTATCAACTGATCGCCGATGACACGGCAGCCGTCGTTGGGGCGCTCGGTCTTGAGAAGCCGGTCGTCGGAGGGTGGAGCGACGGAGGCCAGGTGGCCCTTGAGTTCGAGATGCGCCATCCGGGCGTTGCGCGCGCACTGATTGCCGGGGGCGTGATGCACAACTTTCAGGAACCTGAGTTCAAGGGCTTCGTCAAGGCGTTTTTCTGCCTTGGCGACGATGGCGTCGCCGATTGCGATGCGATGGAGGCTCAACACTCAGCCTTCGTCGGTTTTGTGAAGTCGATGCACACCCAGTCTCCGGAGCAGTGGCGGTCGGTCGTGCAGCAGACGGCCGACATGTGGC
>JANPDX010000241.1:0-4271 GCA_031431695.1 Dehalococcoidia bacterium | reverse complement strand
TGTCGCTGCTCAGTGAAAACGTCAGAGCTAACTGCTCAGTGACTATGTCCGTCTATGGGAGATGGACTGAGGTTGAGCAAGCAAGAAGAACAACGGGCAATCGTGCTGGGGCAGGTCGTTGCGGGGCTGCTGGGCATCGGGGATGCGGCAACGCTGATGGGGGTGGGGGAACGGCAGGTGCGGCGGCTGTTGGCGGCCTACCTGGCAGAGGGGCCGCGCGGTCTTGTCCACGGCAACCGGGGCCGGCCACCATCACACACCACGACTGAGGAGGTGCGCGGTCGGGTCATCGCCCTCGCCAACTCCAAGTACCACGGCGTCAACCACTCCCACCTTGCGGAATTGCTCAGCGAGCGGGAGGACCTCCACGTTTCGCGTCCCACCCTGGCACGATTGCTCTCGGAGGCAGGTGTCCGCTCGCCGAAGCCGCAGCGCAGGCGCTCCAGGCATCGGGCGCGCAGGGAGCGTTATCCCCAGGAGGGGATGCTCCTCCAGATTGATGCCAGCCATCACCACTGGTTCGGCAAGGAACTGCCACGGGTCGCCCTCCTCGCCGTCATCGACGACGCCACCAGCAAAGTTCCCGCTGCCTGCTTCCAGCCTACCGAGGACGCACGCGGCTACATGACGCTCCTCCGCCCGGTCGTCTTGAAAACGGGCGTACCTGGCGCTATCTACGGTGACCGGCACAGCGTCTTCTGGCCCACCAACGGAGAGTCGCTGAAGGAGCAGCTCGCCGGGCGCCGCTCTCCCACCCAGTTCGGGCGTGCCCTGCACGAACTGGGCATTCAGCTCATCGCTGCCCACTCGCCCCAGGCCAAGGGACGCGTCGAACGGCTCTGGGGCACACTCCAGGACAGGCTCGTCGCGGAGCTTCGCCTTGCCGGAGTCACCACCATCGAGCAGGCAAACGCCTTTCTCCCGGCCTTCCTTGCTCGCTTCAACAGACGCTTCGCGGTCGCTGCTGAAACACCCGGGCTTGCCTACCGGCCACGCCTCAGTGCTTCGCTCGCCGACGCTGCCCTCTGCTTCAAGCACGAGCGAGTCGTCGCCAAGGACAACGTTGTCCGTCTCGATGACATGCTCTTCCAGATCCTTCCCGGACCCAACCGCCTCGGCTACGCCAAGGCCACAGTCACGATCCGGGAGTCGCTCGATGCCCGCTACAGCCTCTACCTCGACGGTCGCCACCTGCCAGCCAAACTCATACCCGCACGCGTGCTCCTCGTCCCTCGCGCCATCAAGTCACTCGGCACCCTCAATCCTCTCCCGCCCCCCACAGTCGCCAAACCCCCACCAAACCACCCATGGCGTGATTACCCAACTGTGACAAAATCACTGAACACTTATCGGACATAGTCACTGAGCAGCAACAGCCACGGATTCCATCCTGTTGCGCTTCACGGACCTCATGTACGCTTTTCCAGACCTCCTCGCGATCATCCTCATGCGTGCGGTCCTCTCCCAACGCGATTGGCCCATCATCGGATCGGGTAACCCGCAAATTCCCGGAATGCCCGTCCCGCTGCTGCAGGTGGTGGTGGCCATCTCGTTCGTGAGTTGGGTCACGCTTGCTCGCCTGGTCCGCGGCCAAATGCTTTCCCTGAAGGACGCCGAGTATGTCCTCGCCGCCCAGTCGATGGGCGCGAGCACCCGCCGCGTCGTCTTCAGCCACATGCTCCCGAATACGCTCGGGCCGGTCATCGTCGCGGTCACGTTCGGCGTGCCCACGGCCATCTTCGCCGAGGCCTTTCTCGGTTTTATTGGCTTCGGGTTGCCGCCGCCGACCGCCAGCCTCGGGACGCTCGTCGCCGAGGGCCAGAGCTTCGTCCGTGTGAACGAATGGCTGGTCGTGGTCCCATCCGTCGCCATCGCTATCCTCATGCTCTGCTTCACCTTCCTCGGCGACGGCCTCCGCGATGCCCTGGATCCGCGCACGCGGCGCTGACCGGCGTCAACCTGACGCTCGTCCCTTATCTCCACCAAAAAGAAGAGCGGCTACAGGTGTTTGCCGAAGAATTCCACGACTAACACGATGAGTTGGTTGGCGCTCGGGCTTGGTGTCCCACCACTCGGGACGAAACCATGACCGGCGTTCGCCACACGCACGAACGTCACGTCCACGCCTGCGTCATCCAGGGCTTCGGAGAAGATCTCCGACTGCGAAATCGGTACCACCGGGTCCTCTTCGCCATGTAGCAGGAGGAAGTCCGCGTCGCCGGAGTCCACATAGTTCACCGCGCTCGCCATCCAGAGACCGTTCGACTGATTGTCGGCGTATGTTCCCGTGCCGAAGACCTGTGTATGGCCCGCGTTGTGTGCCGCCATGTTCGGGTCGCTGAAGTCGCTTGCCCCGTACATCCCGACGACGGCCGAAACCTCGCTTGAGTAGCCTTCGTATCCGCCCACCATCTCGAAGTCGCCGTCTTCCGCGGTGCCAAGCAGGTTCACGAGCTGCCCGCCGGCGCTCCCGCCCATCGCTCCGATCCGGTCCGGGTCGATTCCGTACGCCTCGGCTTCGGCCCGAATATGGCGCACCGCGCACTGCACGTCCTGGATGTGCGCGGGGAACTGGTACGCGGGCGAGAGACGGTAGTCCACAGCGAACACGACATACCCCTGCGCTACCAACGCTGGTATGAATCTCGATCCCTCGCCTGTGTCCCGGCTGCCTGCTACCCAGCCGCTCCCGTGAACGTAAACGACCGCCGGGGCTTTCGCATCCGCCGTATGCCCGGCGGGATAGTAAATGTCTATCAGCAGGGTCACGCCATTCACCGGCTCGCAGAATTCGACGGTCACGCTCGGCGTGAGTGTTGATGGCTTACCCCCGCCCGGCAACGAACCGCCGGCTGGTCGCGCCGCAACGGATGGCGTGGCGCCCCCAACAGAACCGCTCCCGCCCGGCACTGGCGGCCGTGCGTCCGCGGCGCCCCCGAACGCGCATGCGGCCAGCACGGCGCTGCCGGCAATCGCCATCCCAAATCCCAACAGTCTCGTCTTCATTGCTCAGTCTCCTGGCCAGCTCATCTGCTGGTCTCACCGGGCAATGGCCGCTGCTTCCCGGAAGGTGACTCTGGCGGGTTAAGCGGCCGCAACCATCGTTAGGGCGGAGTCTGAACGCGCGGCTTCGCCGAGTGTGAAGCAGGCTATAGTGCGGTCACCCCGGCTTGAGGTGCCCCAATGCCGAGTCCCGATCACGTCCAATTCGTCGAGCGCCTGGTTGCCGCTGCCAACTCGGGTGACCTTGAACGGTGGGCATCCTTCTACAGCCTTGATGTCGCCAACCATGGCCGTCCCGTTGGGCGCGATGGCATGCGCCGAATATTCGGGGCGCTCTACGAGCTGTTCCCGGACTGGCGGTTCGATGTTTCGGAGATACTTTCAGACGATCAGGACGTTGTCGTCCTTATGAGGATGACCGGTACCCACCGTGGCACTTCAAGAGTCCCGGTTGTCGGAGGAGCCCTCGTCGGTCTTCCGCCAACCGGGCGAACTGTCACCATCGACCACATCCATCGTTACCGTGTTGTCGATGGGCTGATACAGGACCATCGCGCCGTGCGAGATGACCTCGGAATGATGCAGCAACTGGGCTTGGTCGCTGCTACTGACCCGGCTTCCGACATTTCGCGCCCCGAGCGGTGATCGCTGGACTGGGCAGCCCCCTCGCCCCTTCCGCCCGCCGCGTGGTTCAATACCCGCTCAACTTCCCGACTGAGGCATTGCCATGGATTTCGAGCTTTCCGAAGAGAACAAACTCATCAAGGACACGGCGCGCCGCATTGCCCGCGATGTTGTTGCCCCGCGTGCCAAAGAGCTCGACGAAACCGGCGAGTACCCGCACGACTACTTCGAAGCCTTCAAGAAGGCTGGCCTCCTCGGCATGGCCATCCCCGAGTCCATGGGCGGCACCGGCAACGGTATCCTGCCGCTCTGCCTCGCCATCGAGGAAGTTGCCAAGTACGAATGCGGCGCCGGACTCATGCTCGTGCTCAGTGGACTGCCCAGCCGCCCCATCATGTTCGGCGGGACAGCGGAACAGCAGCAGAAGTGGCTCCCGGCCCTCGCCAACGGCGACCGCAAGGCCGCCTTCTGCCTCACGGAACCCGACCACGGCTCCGACGCCGCCGCGCTGGAAACGAAAGCTACCCGAGACGGGGACGACTACATCCTCAACGGCAACAAGGTTTACATCTCTGGCGGCACCGTCGCTGACCAGCTAACCGTCTTCGCTCGTACCGGCGGACCGGGTGCCAAAGGCATCAGCG
>JANPDX010000240.1:0-4816 GCA_031431695.1 Dehalococcoidia bacterium | reverse complement strand
CTGCGCTGGTTACTGGTGCCGGCAATACCCTTCCCCTTCCTGGTTGCGGGCGCCTGGATTGCTTCCGGTTCCGGCAACTCCGGCATGGTCGCAATCCTCGGCGGCGGGTATCTGGTCATCATCCCTATCGCCGCGGGGCTGGCCATAGAAAAGCGACGCCTCTACGACATCGACCGGATCATCAGCCGTACCGTCACTTACACGCTCCTTTCGGCCCTTGTCGTGGTCGGTTACGTGGTCGTCGTGGTCACGGCTGGCATTGAAGGTGGCGCGGCGGCCCGCCGTTCCGTCCCGGCGGCGGTAGTCGCTAAGCTCGTCGCGTTTGGACTTGGCGGGTTTACCCGCAAGGCACTCCAGGATGCCGTCGATCGACGATTCAACCGGCGGTCGTTCGCGGCGCTCGAACGGGTCCGAAGCTACGTGCGAGCGCCGGCCCCGGAGGTCACGGTAGAACAGGTACTCCGGGAAGCGACTGGCGACCCTGCGCTCTCCGTCGCCTACTGGAACGAAGGCCGTTCCGCCTGGGTGGCCGAAGATGGCGGCTCGATAAGCCCTTCGGCCAACGCTGTGGAGGTGCAATCCGCGGCGGGCGGTCCCACGGCCGCTATCGGTTTCGATGGGTCGCGAGTGCAACGGTCACTGCTCGCTACGCTCGCGTCGGAGGCCCGCCCAGAGCTCGAAAACGCACGGCTACGGGCGGCGATTCGCCTCCAACTTGCAGAAGTTCGGGAATCGCGGGCGCGGATCGTTTCGGCTCAATTGGCTGAGCGCAAACGCATCGAACGCGACCTCCACGACGGTTCCCAACAACGGTTGCTGGCTCTGGCGATGAACCTCCGGGCGACCGAACTCTCGGGCGATAGCGGTGCGGCCCTGAAGGCGCTACCCGGGGCAATCGACGAGATTCAAACGACTGTGCGCGAACTCCGTGAACTGGCGAACGGCCTGCACCCCGGTGTACTCGAAGATGGCGGTCTCTCGGCGGCGTTGCAGGAGTTGGCGGCACGAGCGCCGATCCCGATACGGCTGAATGTGCTCGAAAACCGGCTGCCGGCCACCGTCGAATCCAGCGCCTGGTTCATCGCCTGCGAGGCCATCGCCAACATAGTGAAACACGCCCACGCAAGCGCCGTCACGGTGGCAGCAACGGACGCAGCTGGCGTGCTCGTGCTCTCGATTGACGACAATGGTGTTGGCGGGGCCGACGCGCAGGGCCACGGGCTGCGCGGCATGGCCGACCGCGCCGAAGCCGCCGGCGGTAGCCTGACCATCGCCGATTCCCCATCTGGCGGGACTTCGATACGAGCGGTGCTGCCGTGCGAGTTGTAATCGCTGACGACTCGGTCTTGCTCCGTGAAGGCCTTTCCCGATTGCTCACCGAAGCCGGCATGGAAGTCGTCGGGCTGGCCGGTGATAGCGAAGGACTCTTCGTGGCCGTGCGCAGTCAGTGGCCGGACCTGGCAATCATCGATATCCGTATGCCGCCGACGTTCTCACACGAAGGAGCCCAGGCCGCGACTCAGCTCCGGGCAGAGTCTCCCGAGATCGGCATCCTGTTGCTCTCGCAGTCGATCGAAAGCCGCTTCGCTTTGGATCTGGCACGATCCAGCCCGGAACGCTTCGGCTACCTGCTGAAGGACCGAGTACTGGATGTCGCAACGTTGGTCGACGCTGTCGAACGCGTGGGCTGCGGGGGGACGGTTCTGGACCCGGATGTGATCGCGCACTTCCTCGGACGCCAGGCTGCGCGAGACCGCGTGACGGCGTTGACGGAGCGCGAACGGGAGGTGCTGGGGTTCATGGCCGAAGGACGTTCAAACCGGGCCATCGCGCGTGCGATGGTAGTTAACGAGCGCACGGTCGAGACATACGTGGCGGCGATCTTTTCGAAACTGCAACTGCCGCCAGAACCCGACGACCACCGCCGCGTACTGGCAGTGCTGGCATGGCTCCAACGCTGACCGTTCATGACGCGCTCGACCACGAACCCGCCTTCGTGTGTTGGGGGCCATCTGGCGCGCCCCGCCTGGACTGTTCTGCGATGGACCATGCGGACCACACCAATCTCCTACGGGCGGGCATCGCCGACGCTCGCCCAGTCTGGGCTGACCTAGGTGCTGGCCGGGGTGCGTTCACTCTTGCCCTTGCAGACCAGGCCAAAGGCAACCGCCGCGCCCGCTGTCAGAAACGCCTCGGACTGGACCAACCGCGGGTCGCCCGAGGCTCGCCATTGCGGCTACCAGAGTCTGCATAGGCTTGCGCCTCGTCATGAAGCGCTAGATCTGGCCGCACCGCGTTCGACGACTTAACCCGATAAACCAGCCCGGCTAACCACGAGGTCGTTTATCGATTCGCCGCTGTCTTCGCCAGAGTGTGGCGGCCGAGATTGTCACAGCCACGACCAGCGCCTGCGCCTCAAATCGGACCTCGTAGGTTTGCCTTCCAATCAGCACCAGCAAGAACAGAGCAACCGCCGAAGGGATCAACACCGCCGGTGGCAAGCGGAACTGCCGCTCAAACTCTCGCACCCCTTCGAGCGCGAGGATCACGAGACATGGCGCCACCAGGACCACGAGGCGCTGCGTGTCCGTCGCGAATAGTAGTTGTGCGTAAGTCAGCACAAAGAAAGCGACCATCCCGAGTGCAAGCCTCCACGAACGCCGGAGCCCGAACATGACGAGAATTGGCAATGCGATTCCGAGCGGGCTGGTGGTGTAACGCAAGAAGTCCGCGAGTTCGCGATGCCTGAATCGTTCCTCATACCCGACTTCGAGCAGCAATCTGCCGTAGCTGTAATGGTCGAACAGGTCGGGGAAGCGCCGAATGTCCTCGGGCATCGTGGCGAAGTACTCCGCGTCGCCGTTTTGCTGGGCCACGACCGCGCGAAGCAGGATTGCCACTACCGCCGCGGGAATCAGCGCCGCAGCCGCTGTCACAACGAAACGCCCGTCTACCGGCCTGCGAAGGTTCAAGCAGAGGTACAGCGGCGCGGCAAGCAGCACCGATTCCTTGGTGACGGCCGCCACGAGCATTACAGCGCCGAACACCTGCAGCTTCTTTTCGAGCGCCGCCCAGAGCGCGAGTGAGACAAGCAGGAGTGCAGCTCCATCTGGTATCCAGAAGTCGGCAACGATGAACTTCGAACCCCAACCGAGCGAGTAAAACAGGAGCACCCCGAGGCTGGCCACCGTCGGGGAATGTCGCCGCCCGCGAGCCGTGAAATAGAGCACGACTCCCGTGCCCCATAGACTGGTGGATGTTATGACGAAGAAGCTCGTCTGCAGGGCGAGTGGCGACCAGCCCGCCAGCGCGGGCACGAGCACACGCCAGCAGTACGGCGCGAGCCGAAACTCGAACAATCCCTGCACGGCCATCAATCGATAGAAGTGGCGGTCCCAGCCCGGATCGGCGTAGAGCGCCGTCCCTTCCGTCTTCAGGTCGGTGAAAACGACGATCAGTACCAGACAGGCTGCGCTAAGGACGGCGCTTGCCGCCAGCTCGTGCCGCCAGGAGGCACTTAACCAGCCTTCGCATCGACCCCGGGATTTGCTAAGACCCCCGCGGAACCGTTCAGGCAGCACGACGGTGGCTCGAGAAGAACGCCCAGATTGTCTCGGCCGCGTTCATTTCGCGAATGGTTGCGCCAAGCCCAGGGATTTCCGGCGCTCCGGGCCATGTGTGCCCTCCGCCATTGAGCACGTACAACACAACCGGAGCCTGACCAATCGTGTAAGACTCACGGCTTACATTGGGCGACAGCTTCTCCGTAACCATGGTCGACGTGCCGCCGTTCTGCGTGGCCCAGGCCCTGCTTTCGGCGCGGGCGCCGTTGTAGGCATACACTTGGCGAACCATGCCCTTTTCGAAAGGCACCAGGTTATCCTTGGTTCCATGGATTGCCAACGCCGGAACGGCCTTGGTACATGCCTCCCCGGGGCCATGCAGCCCGGCTACCGCCGCGAAGGCCGCGATCCGGTCTCCCAGTCTGCAGGCGACTTTCGAGGCCATGAAGGCGCCATTCGAAAAGCCCGTCGCATAGATGCGAGTCGGATCAACGCACAGCTCGCTCTCGATGGTCTCGATCAGTTGGCGCACAAAGGCAACATCATCCACTTCGAATACGGCTGTCGCTCCCGCCGCCCATGCCCGCGGCGAGCCCGTCCCTTCGGGTGTGACCACTATGAAGCCAACACGTTCGGCGACAGGGATAAGCCCTGAATAGCGCTGCTGAGTGTCCGCATCACTCCCACGGCCGTGAAAGTTGAGAACCAGCGGCAAGGGAGTATCCCTCGAAGGCCATGCCGGCCGGTAGAGAAGGTATTCTCGCCTCCCGTGGGTCGTTTCAATCGACCGCCGCTCGGAGACAGCGGCTTCGCCCTCGGGCGGGACACTGCTGCACGGCCGGCGTATTGCCGCTGGCTTTACCGGGGATTCCGTCTCCGTCGGCGAAGATGGGGAAGGAACCGCCGAGAGGAGAGCTTGCGACATGTCCGTTCCGCCATCTGTAACGTCGAGAGATGGCCGGGCGACGCCGCCCCAGGCCGCAGCCGCCATCGCCAACATCGTCAGTCCGACCAGTAGCAGCGAACGCATCACGCTCATCGTACGTGAGCGAAATCCGATGGGCGAATGCTCGTGAATGCAGGGTCGTCTTCCGCGCCACCGGCGGTCGCCGCCGCGCAGTCATCGTCCGCCAGGAATGCCTTCCTCGATGGCGTACGGACGATTGCCATCCTTCGCGTCATCGCGTGGCACACCTACGGCTACGCGTGGATCTCCTACTTCATCGCCTCAATGCCGGCGATGTTTTTCGTCG
>JANPDX010000239.1:0-4506 GCA_031431695.1 Dehalococcoidia bacterium | reverse complement strand
AGCGTGGGATTTCGCTTCAGCGGCGGCGGTCTCCGATTCTTCGAGTTCGGCTTCGAGTTGCTCCAGTCCCGGGAGAGCCTGGGAGCGGACCCAGTAGGGCGCCTGCGCGCCGTACTCGCTGCCTGAATGACGGACACAGGCCTCGACCAATCCCTGGGCGAGGGCGGAACGGTTCGCATATGCGCTCTCGGCCATGATCGGCAGGAAGAGGACTCGTCCGCCGAGGACCGGAAATTCCACCGCAATCGGGACGCCCGCGCCACCCACCGCGATAGTTCTCCCATGACGGCGGACCTCGGCCTGGCGGTCGTCGAAGGTTGCCCGGTAGGTTGTTTCTCCGCGGAACTCCCTGAGTACGCCAGAAAACGGGTGCTCCTCGGAGACGATGCGGACGGTCTTGCCCTCGGCTGGGCGCAGATAGGGCGCTCCCCAGGAGATCCCGGCGGGAGCAGGCAGCCAGTGGTACCGGTCGCAGCCTTCAAAGCCGAGGATTCCACCCTGGACGGCGTCCGGCCGCGCGAGGACCACAACGAGGCCGCCTGCATCGAGCAGCCGGCGCGTTTCGTCGGCGCGCCGTCGGAGCTGTTCCGCTGCTGAAACGGCCGATGCACTCGTCGGCGCGTTGATGATTGGACGCTCATCGAAGGCCTCGAACTCGGAGGTGCCCTCGGCCAGTTCCCGCGCAACCCGCGTGATGCTCGCCGGATCGACGATAAGGGCGTCGTAGTCGTTATAGCTCGGCGCCGTCAGAGCGTTGTAGTTGTCTATGGCAACGTTTGGAAGCGGATAACCGATTGCGAGAATGCGCATGTTTAGCGTTCACCCTGGGCGAGAAGTGGGAAGAGGCGGGCTCGAAGATCCGCCGCGAGGTCGGGACGGTCCATGGCGGCGGCCACAGAGGCCGTAAGGTAACCCAGGGGACGCCCTGTATCGAATCGCCGACCGGAGAACTGGAAACACGAAACGAACTCACCAGCGGCAATTTGGCTGGCGATGGCGTCGGTGATCTGGAGTTCGCCGTTGGCGCCGGGCGGTATGCGGTCGATGTGGCGGAAGATGGTCTCGCTCAAGATGTAGCGGCCGACGATGCCAAGCCGGGATGGAGCATCTTCGAGGCGTGGCTTCTCGACCACGCGGCTCAACCGCGCCGGGTTCGCGTCATCCACCGGGTCGACGATGCCGTACTGGGGCACGTCCGCATCGGCTACCGGCTCGACGGCGATGACCGTGCCGCCGGTTTGCGCGTGGGCAGCGGCCAGTTCAGCGATGCAGGAGCGCCCACCAATCACCAGGTCATCGGGAAACATGAGCGCGAACGGGGCTCCATCAAGAAGGCCGCGGGCGCAGTTCAACGCATGGGCTATGCCGAGCTGGCGGTCCTGGTTGACGTATTCAAAGGTAGCCCCGGCTCCAATTCGGGCGAGCCCTTCAGCTCCTGCGATGTTGGCGGCCTGGCGAAGCGCGGCTTCGACCCTTGCCCCGGACTCGAAGTGTTCGCGTATGGCTTCCTTGCCGGGGGCAATCACGAAAACAATCCGCGTCAATCCGGCCGCCAGGGCCTCATCAACGCAGTACTGGACGAGCGGCCGGTCAACGATAGGCAGCATCTCTTTGGGGATAGCCTTCGTGGCGGGGAGCATCCGGGTGCCGAGCCCAGCGGCGAGAATCACGGCGGTGGTGACTGGCTGCATGGACTCCATCCGTTCCATCGTACCGGTGCCAACGGGTACGCGGATATACAGAAAGGGGTGGTGCTGATAATATCCAAAGCTGTCTAACTTTCCCCGGGGAGCAGTTTGAGGAAACGATCGAAAGTACCACCAAAGCCGGCACCACCAGAGCCACGAATCAACGAACGGATACGTGTCCCTGAAGTCCGATTGATCGACGAAGAGGGCCGGCAGATCGGCGTTGTCCGTACGTCAGAGGCTCTGCAAATGGCGCGTGAGCGCGATGTTGACCTGGTTGAGGTCGCCGCTCAGGCGAGCCCTCCAGTGTGCCGCCTGATGGACTTCGGCCGTTACAAATATGAACAGGCCAAAAAGGAACGGGAGGCCAAAAAGCATCAGGTGAACGTGCAGCTTCGCGAAGTGCGGATGAAGCCGAAGATTGATGAACACGATGTGGACTTCAAGACTCGGATTGCCGCGAAACTGCTGAAGCAGGGTGACAAGGTCAAGGTCACGGTGATGTTCCGCGGACGCGAAATCACGCATCCGCAGATCGGCAAGGCGTTGCTTGACCGCGTGCAATCCCGCCTCGATGACATCGCGAGCCTGGAAAAGGACGCAATGCTTGAGGGCCGGCATATGACCATCATCCTGGCGCCCGACAAGAAGAAGATGGCCGCCAAGGCCCGCGCAGCAATAGCGGCCGCTGCCGCAGGCGAGGCGCCAATCGAAGAAGAGGAAGACGAAGCCATTAACGCGGCCGCTGAGGCTGCGCCGGTGGTGGAGGACGACAGCCAAGAGATTGAAGACGATACCGGCGCCGTCGATGATGACGACGACGACACCACAGGAGACTGAATTGCCGAAGCTCAAGACACATAAGGGCGCTGCCAGCCGCTTCCGCGTAACTGGTGGCGGCAAGATAGTGAGAATGTACGGAAGCCGAAACAACTTCCGTCGCAAGAAGCGCCAGCCAGTAGGCGTGAAGTTCGGGCAAACCGTCGTGGTGTCTGCCACGCATGCGCCGATCATCAAGCGCTTGCTTTCGGGCCAATAGGCCCGGACACCGAGGAGAATCAGCAATGAGCCGAGTTAAACGTGGCGTCACGTCCCATCGTCGCCACAAGAAAATCCTTTCGCTAACCAAGGGCCACGCCGGTCAGCGGCACCGCCTTATCAAACGAGCGAACGAGAGCATGCTCCATGCGCTGCGGTACAACTGGGTTGACCGCCGCGATAGGAAGGGCGACTTTCGGGAACTCTGGATCATGCGTATCAACGCCGCGGCGCGCCTTCACGGCCTCACCTACAGCCGGCTCATCCATGGCCTCAAGGTTGCCGGTGTGGAACTCGATCGCAAGCAACTCGCCGACCTCGCGGTTACCCGTCCCGACGCATTCGAATTGCTCGCGGGGCAGGCCAAGGCCGCTCTCGTCTGAGTCCGTCGCCAACAACCACCCGAATGGCGCCCTCTGGGGGCGCCTTTTTGGTTCTCTCCGCTCTTCACACGGGTGCCACACGACGCTACTGATGGTGAGTTTTGAGAGCTGGCGTCCCAGGCCGGACAGGCTTGGAGGATGCGCCAGCCACCCCAATCGGCGTTCGGACTTGCCGGTCCAGGGCGTACACTGTGGGCATGGGTTTCTACTACGGTTCGAACCAGCCACCGGAAAAGGATCCGTCAACAAGTTCGTGGGGCGACATACTGGCGATCATCCTCGCCGTGTTCAAGACCCTTGCCCTGCCTCTTGGCATCCTCTTCGGGACAGTCTTCGGTCTGATCGCGATCATCTTTGCATTCACGGTGAGCGGATGGCTCGGCCTTGGGATCGTCCTGGTCATCGCCGGCGCCGTTGTCGCACGCGGCGTTTGGGAAGCCAAACACCCGCCCGTCCTGCTGTGACGACCGCCGGGACCACTACCCCGTTGGCGTTTCGAGTTGCAGCGGTTCGCGAGCGCATTCGCAAGGCTGCCGAACGCAGCGGACGCGCCCCAAACGAAGTCACGCTGATTGCGGTGACGAAGACATGGCCGGCTGAAACGGTCCTCGAAGCACTGAAAGCGGGTCTTACGCATTTCGGTGAGAATCGCGTGCAAGAGGGCGTGGCCAAGGCATCATTGGTGGCTGCGAACGCGCCCGCCATCGTGCCCGCCTGGCATCTGATTGGGCACCTTCAGACCAACAAGGTTCGGTCGGCACTGGGGTGCTTTGATATACTTCACTCGGTTGATTCCGAGCGGCTATTGCGGGCCATTTCCGCGGCCGCGGTGAATCCGGTGCCAGTGATGATCGAGGTCAACGTTTCCGATGAACCGACCAAGGACGGCATCGCACCAGCAGAACTTCCGCGGCTCATGGAAGTGGCCGGGAAACTTCCGAACCTGGAGGTTCGAGGGTTGATGACCGTCGCGCCTCACGTGCTCGATCCCGAGGCTGTGAGGCCGGTCTTTCGCGAGCTTCGCGCCATGGCCGAGCGCCATCACTTGAAGGAACTGTCAATGGGCATGTCGAACGACTACGAGGTCGCAATCGAGGAAGGCTCCACCTTTGTCCGCGTTGGGCGCGCGTTGTTTGGAGACCGGGGATGAAGGTCTCGATTGTCGGTGGCGGGGTCATGGGCGAGGCGATTCTTGGGGCGGCGCTCGATGGCGGAGTCTTCGCGGCGAACGACGTCACCGTCATCGAGAAGGTGGCTACGCGGCGGGCGCACCTCGCCGACATGTACAAGGTTGCGGTGTCCGAAGGCTATGCCGCCATGACCGAAGCAGACCTGGTGGTCCTCTCGGTGAAGCCCCAGGAAATGGGCTCCGTGGCGGGCAGGCTGAAACCGGGTGG
>JANPDX010000238.1:0-11743 GCA_031431695.1 Dehalococcoidia bacterium | reverse complement strand
GTGGGTTTCTGGTAAACTGGGAGTATGAAGACCACTATTGACCTCCCTGACGAACTCATGCGGTCGATCAAGGTCCGCGCCGCCCGCGAAGACCGGAAGCTCAAGGATCTGATCCCGGAGCTCCTGCGGAAGGGGCTCGCGACCGAGCGCGATGACGTACTTCGCCATCGCGTAAAGCTCCCCTTGATCCACACGGCTCACGAGGCGGCGCCCGGGGACGAGCTAACACCTGAACGCGTAGCGCAGATTCTTATCGATCAAGAAGTGGAGTGGCTTACCTGAGCGCTCATCGCCTCTGCGACGTCAACATCTGGGTCGCGCTCGCGGTCGATCGCCACCCTCTCCGCCCGGCAGTGATGGACTGGTTCACCGCGATCGATGAGCCTGCGGCCGCACTGTTCTGCCGGAGCACTCAGCAGTCGTTCCTTCGCTTGCTCACAACTCCGGCGATGTTGGCGGGCTATGGGAGTGCGCCGCTCTCGAACCAGCAGGCGTGGACGACGTACGAGGCCTTCGCCCAAGACCCTCGTGTGGGGTGCCGCACCGATGAACCGGCTGGACTCGAGGCGCTCTGGCGGGAGTTCACGGCGCGGCCAAGAGCCTCGCCCAAACTCTGGATGGACGCCTACCTCGCGGCATTCGCAAGGGCGGGAGACTACCAACTGGTCACCACGGACGGGGCGTTCCGGCAATTCGCCGGATTAGACTTGCTGGTCATCTCGGCCGAGGCGGCGCAGTAACGAGGCCCCAGACGCCCAGCCCGGCCAACTCCCGGCATCGACGCCATGGCCGGTGGGCGGCGAAGACCCGATTCAATGGCGGCTTTGTATGAATTGCGTTGGAGTACGTACGACTCGTACAGGTGTATGCGGGGTTGCCATTGCGGATATGGGCGGCGCATGCGTAGGATGCGCCTCATGGTGTGGGTGCCGTGTCGAGCGGGGCCCTTTAGGGGTGTGACAAGATGAGTACACGGATGAACTTGCGCCGCACGGCGCTTTCGGCTCTCGCAGTGGTGATCGCGGGGCTTGCTGTGTTCGCGGAGACGCCAGCGGCTGAGGCGGCGACCATCTACACCGTGACGACCGCCGACGATACGAACGACGGCACTTGCGCTGGCCATTGCACGCTCCGCGAAGCTATTGTCGCCGCCAACGGCCACCCGAACTCCAGCGGGGCGGATCTGATCCAGTTCGCTATCCCTGGGGCGGGCCCTCACACGATCCTTGTAAGCTCGGCGCTTCCCTCGATCAGCGAAGCGGTGGCTATTGACGGGCTGACCCAGGGGGCCGCGACCTGCTCGCCTCGCAACTTATTGATTGAAGTCTCCGGCAATGCCGGGGCCGGAAACGGCCTTGTCCTGGCTGCGGGTAGTGGGTCAACGGTGCGCGGACTTGCCATCGGCAACTTCAGCGGCGGCTCGGGGATTAAGTCCTCGGCTGGTGGCTTGATCGTCGAGTGCAACAACATCGGCGTCGGTGCGGATGGTGTTTCCGCCCGGCCAAACGCCACCGGCGTAACGCTCCAGGGCGGGCCGTCGGACAACACCGTCCGATGGAACATCATCGCCAGAAACAACGCCGGGTTGGGGGTTGGGTATGGCGTGCTCGCCAACCCGTCCAACGGGACGCTGATCAGCGAGAACAGCATTTATGAAAACGTAGGCGGAACGGCCTACGGCACCCAGAGCGGCACAGGCCCGGGCATTATTTCAACGAGCAGGTCGGTGTCGCCATCGATGGTTTACATGTCTGCGCCGTCGGCGGGGCCGCTGCAAATCGGCGTCGTCTGGATACGAGAGTTCCCGGCGACCACGCTTGGGCTGACCGCCAGGTTCGAGTTCTTCGCTTCTCCGACATGCGACACGTCAGGAGTCGGCGAAGGCAAGATCTACCTCGGTTCGTACACCAGGACCGACATCGACGACGGGGTCTTGGACGGCGCCGTCCGCTTCGGCCCAACTTGGGGTGGTACGCAGACGCTCAGCGGTTGGGTTTCCGGTCAACGCATCACAATGACGGCCACATCGCTGTCAGGTCTAGGTCAGCCGCCAACATCGACGACCGGCTTTTCCCGCTGCATCGATCCGGAACTCCGGATCGATTCGACAGATCCGCCGAGCGTTCCCGTCGGCATCGGCGACCCCGCGGTCGCGCTCACAGGCTCGGGCTTCGACGGCGACATCATCGCGACTGTGACGAACGGAGTCCTCCAGCCAATCGCGACGTTAGACGCAACGTCTCCGTCGTCGGCCACCTTGACGGTGCCTTCATCGGTCCTGACGGTACCGGGAGGCTTCAGCATTCTCTTGAAGCACTCTGACCCGACACTTGGCTCGTCGGTGTTTTTTGGCTTCTTCATCGGTCCCCGGATCGACGCGCTGAGCGTCTCCAGCGCCGCGGCGGGCTCTGGAGATGTCACCGTGGGCGTCACGGGAGAAGGCTTCCGCAACGCTCCGCTGAACACGACTGTCGTTCGCATTAACGGCGTGCCGGCTGTCACGACTTTCGTGAATCCAACGAGCCTCACCGTGACGCTCCCTGCGAGTGCGCTTGCTACGCCCGGGACGCTGCAGATCACGGCATTCAACCCGAACTGGAATGCCGGCTCGAACATCCTCCCCTTCTTCGTGACGCCTGTAGCGGCACCAATCGAGTCCATCGACGTGGTCACGGTCGTTGGCCCGCAGGTGACCACGGTGAGCACCACGGCTCCATCGGGTGAATCTGTCGAAGCAGAGACGGATGCTGGCATGGGCACTATTGCCGTCGCGAACTACGACGGAGCGCCTGGGGGAGTAACCCCTGCCAGCTTCCAGGCTACCGGGGGGTACTTCGACGTGTACGTCGCTCCCAATAGCACGTTCGCGTCTGCAACCATTACATTCTGCGATCCGAACGGCGGTGACGTCCTCAAATGGTCGGCAGACGGCGGCATAAACTGGACAGACGTGCCGAACGTTGTCCAGGCGCAGGCAACGCCTCCCGTGACCTGCCTCCAATTCACCGTCACCACAACATCGAGCCCGAGCATCTCCGACTTGGGAGGCACCGCCTTCGCCGCTGCGATTAACCGCGCACCGGCTATCGATTTCGTAACGCCGCCGCCAGGTCCGGTCGCTGTCGGCGAACCAGCTTCGATCGGTGTCGGAGTGTCCGACCTCGATACAGCCGACTTCCACCGGCTGATTGTCGATTGGGGCGACGGGGCGGTGACCGAATCCGCGCTTGTTGCCGGGAGCCGCCTTAACGGAAGCCACGTGTATTCCGTTGCTGGCGTGTACACCGTGGTTGTTACCGTCGATGACGGGCATGGCGGAGAGGCCAGCAGATCAATCCAGTACATCGTCGTTTACGACCCCTCCGCCGGGTTCGTTTCCGGTGGCGGCTGGATTAACTCTCCGGCCGGGGCCTACGCGCTCGACCCGTCTCTCACCGGGAAGGCGACCTTCGGGTTCGTTTCCCAATACAAGAAGGGCGCGAACGTGCCCACCGGGAACACGCAGTTCCAGTTCCACGCGGCTGGCCTGGACTTCAAGAGCACGTCGTACGACTGGCTTGTGGTGGCCGGCTCGAAGGCTCAGTACAAGGGCACGGGCACGATCAACGGGACCGGGAACTACCGGTTCATGCTGACCGCCATCGATGGGAACGAACTTGGAGGCGGCAAGCCGGACACGTTCCGCATCCGCATCTGGGAGGTTGGCTCGGGTGACCTCGTCTACGACAACCAGCTGGGTGCCGACGAGAATGCGGACCCGACGACCGTGCTGGGTGGCGGGAGCATTGTGGTCCACAAGAAGTAGGCGAGAGCCTGGTTCATTCGCATCAGCACAGGGGCCGTCTGCCGGGAGGTGGGCGGCCTCTCTTTTGGCATTGGCGATTGGGTGTGCCTTCGACTATTGCGCGGCGAACGTGGCGGTTTTGTCGTTGACTTTCACGGTGTAGGTCTGGCCCGAGGTGAAGGACGTCCCGAGGTCGAGGTTGGTATCGACGTAGCCGTAGATGGCGGTGCAGGCGGTGTTGCGGTCGGCGGGCACGGTGTTCTTCACCTCGATGTCGATGGTGTTGCCCGAGCGGCTGGTGACGCGCGCGGAGTGAAACCTCGCGCAGCCGGATGGGAGTCCCGAGGTGATGTGGGCGGTGTAGCCGGGAGGGAAGCTTTCGCGGGTGAGGATGTCGATGCCTTCGATCGGGGCATCGACGATTTTGGTTTCGGGGATTGGCGTGGCGGAGGAGCCGTCGCCTTTACCGGGGATGCAGGCGACGGTGGAAAGAGCGGCGAGAACGAGTAGGGCGAACAGCGCCAGGGTGAAGGTGGGGCGCCGGGCGGTGGTGGGTTTCATATGCGTTCCAACGATGAGGGAGGCGAGAATGTTCCGTGGATGGGGTGCCCGGGCTCGGCGCTGATTCGCGGAGAGGGCACTGGCCCTGCCGGGCCTAAGCGGGGGCTGAGCCCCGCGACTCCAGTTTGGGCATAAGCGGGGGCTGAGCCCCGCGACTCCAAGGGCGCGAGTGCGGCCTAGAACTGGCCTTCGTCGTGCTTCGGGACTTCTGCGTCGGCGGCGATTTTCTTCGAGAGCATCGGGATATCGATGGCGTTGCCGCCTGAGATGCTGCCCGATGGCTTGGCCTTGGAAAGGACCTTCGCGCCGTAGTTGCGGGCTTCGGCGAAGAGGCCTCCGATGCCGCGCTGGTGGAGCTGTTCGTTCCAGTCGTCGAGAGTCATCGGTGGCCCGCTCTTTTCGATGGCCTTTGCGGGGAAACGTCCAAGGATTTCGACCTGGCTGTGGGCCTTCGCGTTCTGCCCGCCAATCAGTTCGAATATCGCCTCGCGTGACCACTTCGAGGTGGTGGCGGCGTAGAGGACGCCCTTTTGGCCGCCGGCTTTGAGCATGTTGTTGTCGCCGTAGACCGTATAAATGGGCTGGCCGTTGGCAGCGACGACGTTCAGGCCTTCCTTGCAGTATTTGTCGTGGAAGAACTTCGTCGCGCCCTGGATGTAGGAGTTCGAAAGGAACTGGTTGTAGGCGGCAAGGTTGAATTCGGAGGCTTCTTCCTCATCGTCGTTCTTCTGGGTTGCATCGTAGGGGGCGAACGTGGCGCCCTTGACGGCGTCGATCATCTTTTGCTTGAGCTGGAAGTATTCGTTGCCGCCGATGAGCGTGGTTTTGCGTTCGGCGAAGCCTGCTGCAACCAGGGCGAGCATATGGGTGCGGATGGACGCGGCATCGCCAAAGCCGGCTTTTTCGGCGGCTTGGGGTGTCAGGTCCTGCTTTTCCGAATCGGCGGCGGCTGCGCGGCGCCACTTCATCATGAAGACGATTTCGGGTTTGTTGGACATGCCAACGGATTGGCTCGCTTCGCCCATGGAACTGAGCTCGCCGCGCTTAATCTTGTCGTCGAGGGCCTGTGGGTTCGAGTTCAGATCCTGGGATGCGGCGTGCTTCGCCATTGCGAACTGCGACTCGCCGAGGTCGGTTGAGCCGAGGCCGCCGTTGCTGGCGAGCCATTCGACGAACCACTGCATGATCTTGGTCTTGTTGACGAGGTGGCCGCCGGCATATGCGTCCTGGAGGTAGTGCTCGCCGAAGGCGTTCTGGAGCATCGCTTCGTTACCGAGTTCGCCGGCGCGCTTCTCGAGTGCTTCGGCTTCCTTCGTGGCGCCGGATTCCTTCAGCATGTTGGCCGCTTCACGTTCGGTCGCAGCGTGTTCGGCGAGTGCGCGCGCCTTTGCGTGGTAACCCGTCCACTGGACGCGATTTTCCGGGAAGAAGTGGCAGGCGTTGCGTTCGAGGGCGGCGAAATAGGCATCGCTCTCTTCGCCTTCGCGCGTGGTATCGGAGTTGACCTGCGACTCCATGCGGATTTCGTAGGCTTTTTCGTTGACGGCCTGGGCGCGTGGCCCGCGCGCGCCCTCGAAGTCGGAATCCGGCCTGAAGGTGTTGTGGAGGACGCTCTGGCTCTTGCCGAAGAGCTCTTTGTACATGTTGTCGATCTCGATGTAGGCCTGTTGGCGGACGCCCTGGATGAGGCCGAGGACCTTTGACTTGGGAGTCTTCTTGATCGCTTCCGGGTTGCCGAAGAGGTCGGGCAGGGTGTTGATTTCGCTGTAGGAAACGACGATAGCGCCATCGGCACAGGGGATGGAGACCTTCGGGACTTCCCAGACTTCGTCTTTCTTTTTCACAACGCCGAGCTCGCCTTCGGGGATAGCGGCAGCCTCGGGGTCATCCTTCCAGGCGAGGAGGCGGTTCATTTCCTGGGTGAGTGTGTGCTTCACGTCTTCGCGTTTGCCTTCGGCGGCGGCAATCTGTTTTTCGAGTGCGTCGATGTCGCCCATATCCGATCCCTTGATGACTTTGGCTTTCTTGATCTGGGCCTTCATCGCGGCGAGTTTCTCCTGGAGCTCGGGGATCTCGCGGACCTGGGGAATCTCGGCGAGTTTCGTCGGAGAGACCTGTCCGAGGAGGTAGTGCTCGAAGGCACTGTGGCGTTGGATGCAGGCAGAACCGACGGATTCGTGGCTCACGGGGGGCGAAGCGCTGGCGCCCGCGGGGATGGCAAATCCTCCGCGATGAGAGCGTTGGGTTTTGTTGGGAAGGCCGGCTGCGGCCCTGCGATGGAGTATCTGCGTCATGGCTCGGTTGCCGACGACGCTGCGAAGGCCGATGAGAGAGCCGGTGGGGGAGTTTGCTCCGAGGACGGATGTTAGGAGCGGCACCGCGCCGAGTGAATGGCGTTCAGGTGCGCGGGCAGGATCCGGCTTTTGTTCCGCTGGCTTGTTCGCTTTGCTCGCTTCCGCCACGTCCCTGCTGCCACCTCATTCGAACTGCAGAGACTATAGCAGGGGGTGGTGGGATAAGAGCGTGGAGATTCGGTTCACGGACCGTGGGCAGAAACTACTTCCGCTCGAGCCGGCGGTATCCGCGTTCTGTGGTCCAGGACTCTACGATGAGCAGGGTGGCTTCGGGATTGAGGCCGGCAATGACGACTTCTGAGATGTCGGCGACGAACGACTCGCCGGCCGGGGCCTCAGCGCCTTCGGCGGCGGTCACCCGGCCGGCCGGGATGGCGTGTCCGGAGATTTTCGCTTCGCCGGGCCATTCGCTCTCTCTGCCAGTCTCGGGATGGAAGGTTGGGCCATGGAGGGCGAAGCGGGGGTCGCGGCGGAGGTCGGCGCCCTTGCGCGCGGCCGTCATGGAACCGAAGCGCAGTTCGCCGTCGACGAACTCGCATTCGATGCCGGAGATGCGGGGCGAGCCATCGGCGCGAAGCGTTGCGATGGTCTTGTGGCGGCCGGCATCAAAGAGCCGTCGCACGCGTTCGGCGAATTGTGGTTCGGCCTGTTCAAATTCAATCCATTTGGCCATGCGGATAGCGTAAATGTCCGGGCGCGCGGTGGGCCAGTGGGGCTGGTGCGGGCGAGCGGTCAACCGCGTGCTTCCGGGACGAGGCCGGACTCTCGGGCAAGGATGACGGCCCGCACACGGTCCGGGGTATCGAGTTTGGCGAAGATTGCTGAGATGTGATGGCGCACCGTGCTGGCGCTTACCACCAGTGCCTCCGCGATCTCTGCATTTGTGCGTCCAAGGCCGATGAGCTGAAGGACTTCGCGCTCGCGCGGGGTGAGGTCGCGGAGCCGCGAGTCGTGTTCGCCGGGGTTTGGCCCGGCGGTGGCCCTTGCCTCGCGAATAGCGGCGAGTTCGGCAGTGATTGAATGAAGGTGTGCGGTTAGGGCAGCCATGCGGCAGAGCTCAACGGCCAGTCCAAGACTGGCTTCATTTGAGAGCGCGGGGCTGATGGTGAGCCAGCCGTACGACTCGCCCCCGTACTCAATTTGGAGAATCGATGCGGGCGAGCCTTTCCCGGCCGGAACGGAGTCGTGGACGCCAGCGTCAGCACTGAACGACGCGCTCGCGACTCGCGCGACAGCCGAGCGAACCTCTTCGAGCGAGCGAGTTTCGACGAGCTCTTCGGACAGCCACGCGAGCGGGGCGGGCTGAGCGGGGGGACGAACTAATCGGCGACTGAGGCGGTTCGCCCGATGCTGGATCGGCTGGAAGGCGATGGCCGCGGCCGCGGCGGTGAGCGCTCCGGCGAATAAGGTGCCGCCCGGAACAACGGAGAACCCGGCCACGAAGATGGCACCACCGTAGAAGGCGGCGACGAGGCTGGTGGCGGCGGCGTATCCAGCAATTCGCGCAACAACAAGGTCGAGATCCCATAGGCGGTAGCGAAGGACCGCGAGTGCCACGCTGAGGACGATGACCAAGATTGCGGCGTGGAAGAGGAGGTTGCCATAGAAGACGACGCCGTTAAGCGCGAGTAATACCACGCCTGCCGCGCTTGCCCAGGCGAACCAGCGCAGTTGCTGCCGTTCGATGAGCGTGGCTGCGCGGAAACGCACGAACGGCGAGGCCAGACAAGCGATAGTGCAGAGGGCCCAAAGGATGCTAAGGATGGGCGATGTGATGGTGTCGAGTGACGAAAGGCCGGGAATCGCAAGCGGATTGGCGTTGGGCGCGTTGTCCAATTCGGTCGTAACGAAGGCGAAGTTCAGCATCGCGGCGCAGGCGACGATAACGACGAGCGTGCGGAGATGGCGCCACGCTGGCCCCGGTGGAGATCCCGTTGGGAAAAGCAATGGGACGAGGGTGAGCGGAAGAAAGACTGAAGGAACCCAGAGAAAGTTCACAGCCCAGGCGGCGGCGAGCCGAGTGCCATCAAGCGACTCTCCGGAAGGACCAACTTCCGCCCAGGACTCGAAAAGGAACGCGAGGCCGGCTACGCCTCCGATGAACAGAAATAGCCAGCCCATTCGGTTTGCCGGCCTCTGGTGGGTAATCCAGAGGCCGGCGAGCACGAACGCAGAATAGCTGACGCTCAGGCCCAAGTTGCCCAGCCAGTCGGCCCCGTCCGGATCTTCGTGGATGAGCCAAAGGGCGACGAAGGTTCCCATGAAGAACTGGACGGCGGTGGCCCGCGCGAGAAGCCGGGGACGAGCCGCCAATCGAGTTTGCTGTACGCCCAGGCCAAGCATGATTCGCGCAGCTAACATCGCCGGAGAAGGTGGTGCAACCGAAGGCGTCGTCATCGGTTCAGGCAGACGCCGCGGCGCGCGTCTGAAGGGGAGCCGCGAGACTCGCTTCCGATGGGCGAAGAGCGAGGGTCACGCCAGTGGCGATGAGTAGCAAGGCGAAGGTGAGAAAGCCGAAGCCGGCGGCCATATCGAGCGCGCCCTCGGATTTCTCGCCAAGGAACATCGCGGATCCCGTGAAGCTCAAGACTGCGTTGAGGGTGGCAAGCGCGCCTATCCATCTCGGTGCGACTTGGAATTTGAACGACGCGATAGCCAGGCAAACGCTGAACGTGGCCATTGGCAGAAGGGCGATCATCCAGAGGAGGTCGCAAGCGCTGGCGAGTGCATAGGTGGCGTTGGCGCCAAGGTTCTCGTTGTAGAGCGTGCCCGCCGCTGATACGGCGCTGCCGGATATGGCCAGCATGGCGACCGTGCCGATGGCGAGCAGCGCAAGATCTCCAAGGACAGTTTCGCGGGCGCCCGATGCGCGGATTCGACCGACGATGAACGCCCCGAAGAGGAGCATGGGAACCATCGCGACTGCGAGAATGTAGGCAGTGGCACGGGCCCCAGATTCATTGTCGCGGTAGTAGGTCATGACCTCTGCCGGATCTTCGGGAACGCCGGGCATGCCCGGTGAGGTGAGGACGGCAAGCACGACAAGGATGGCCGCGAGCGGACCCGCGAGGGCGAGAAGACGAGATGCGAACGACTGATTCATTGGATACCTCCGGTGCCGAGTAGGCTCCGAGGGCGTTCCGGCCGCATCGGATCACGATCCGATTTCCGCCATTTCGCCGCCGCCCAGATCCCTTATTCCGGGAGGAGCGACAGCGAGTCGTGGTCCTGCATGGCGGCGATGAAGCGGCTGGCCGTGTTTTCGATGAGGGCGCGGCCGCGGTCGTTGCCTTCGGGCAGGGTGCCGAGGAGCACGATGACGCCGGCGATGATGCCCGCGAAGTAGCCGCGATAGTCCACGTGCAACTGCTCGAGCGTGTAGTTCTTCACGCCGCCTTCGAGGAGGTGGTTGTGGTAGCGGCGGAGGAGTTCGTCTTCGTGGGCACGACGGTTCTCGATACTGAGGCTGGAGGTAATGAAGTAGGAGGAATCCACGACTCCGGGCGCGCGGCCCGGGCCCTGCCAGTCGCAGACCACGAGGGGCCGGGCCGAACCGGCGGCGCCGTAAAACAGGTTGTCCGGGCGGTAGTCGCCGTGACAGAGCGTTTCCGGGCCGGTGCTCAGCTGATCGAGCGCGGCCATCGTGCGGCGTCCGAAATCGGGGATGTGGGCGAGGATATCGGCAGGGAAGAGGTGGCCGAAGCGGTCGATGGCGGTGCGCCAGACACCCTCGTACATCATCTGGATCGGCTGACGGATGGTTTCTATCCCGGAGGTAATCCAGGGGTGGGTATCCAGATCGGGGCTCATCCACCAGCGCGCGTGGAAGGCGCCGATGGCGTCGATGGCCATGGCCGCCTGTTGGGGAGTAGCCCCGGCGACCTGGTCGCCCCATTCGCCACCATCGAGGTCTTCGAGAAGGAGGACCGCCTGGCCTGCGGTCGAGTCGTAGTGCGAGAAGAATGGCTTCGGCGTGTCGAGCCCGCATGACGCTGCGAGGTCGCCGTAAAAGCGGACTTCCCGTTCGTAGAGGCCGAAGGCTACGCCGACCATGCGTGAGCCGGGGTCTTCCGAAGGCAGCTTCGCGATGATTGTCGAGGGGGCGGTGGTGGGAGCGCCCGAATATGTCAGTTTGAGGCGCGCGACGGTGCCGATGAAGCCGATTCCCGCGCCGATGATGGAAGCTTCGACAGCCGTCACCGAACCGGCGGGCAGTGCGCCGCTGCTACGGAGGGCTTCGGTTAGCCACTCGGGCGAAATCGCGTCGGGGTTCGTTGGGAGCGGGGTGATTGCGGCCATGTCAGGTTCCCTCCGGAAAAGGGGGATGCTCGCAGGCTGTTAACGAAGGGTCAACGTTCCCGACGTGGTTCGAGTGAGGGACGGCTTCACCACGGAGGCACTGAGACCACGGAGGGTCTTGGGGTCACGGAGAGTGCTGAGTGCGTTGTGCCGCGGATACCAGGAAAGGCCACTTTGACGAAGGGCGATGCGGAACTTCTCCATATCGCCGTCGAATAGGACTGCGGTGAGGCCGAGCGCCCTGCCGGCTTCCAAATGCCCCGGGGAGTCATCGATGAACGAAGGTGTTGCGCGCTTCCACAGCGAGTGCATCGAGCATTGGTTGGTACGCATGCGGGGTTGGGTTGCTGAAGCCGTCCCGGCCCGATTCGCCCAGCGCGTCTACCTTGCCGCGCGGTCGCGGCTGGTGCATGAGCCGAAACCGCAGCCGTGGGGACGATCGGCGAGGTACCGCGACTTCGATGGAAACGTGATTGAGTTGACTCAACAGGGCTGAACGCGGCAGGTCTCGAACCGGGCTGCGGCCTACAGCTACTAGCGCGCCATGCCGTGGTACTCGACGTTGGGCATCGTGCCGGTGCCGCTCATCAGGCGGTTGGTGTAGTTAAACATCGCGGTGACTTCCACGATGTCCCAGGTTTCTTCGTCGGTGAAGCCGATGGCCCGGAGGTCGTCGATGTCTTCCTCGGCGACGGTGACGGGATCGAGGGTGAGCTTTACGGCGAAATCGAGCATGGCCATGTGC
>JANPDX010000237.1:0-3429 GCA_031431695.1 Dehalococcoidia bacterium | reverse complement strand
TCGGTGCCGGTCATGCTGACGATGCCGCCCATGGCCTGGGCCACGACGTCGTAGGAAGGCCACTCGGCGTAGGGGCTGGCGCCGGTGCGGGGGTCGCCAAAGCCGCGAATGGCGGCGTACACGAGCGCCGGGTTGCGGGCGTGCAACGTTTCGAACCCGAAGCCGAGCTTTTCCATCACGCCGACGCGAAAGTTTTCGACCACGCAGTCGGCGGAGTCGACCAACGCGTGAACCTTGTCGAGCTCCGCGTGATCCTTGAGGTCAACCATGATGCCGCGCTTGTTGCGGTTGATGCTGGCGAAGTAGCCGCCAAATGCCCTCTCGGTGTCGCCTTCGGGAAACGGCTCCGAAAAGCGGCTGAAGTCGCCTTCGGGGGGCTCGACTTTGATGACGTCGGCGCCGAGGTCAGCGAGGAGCATGGTGCAAAACGGCCCGGCAAGGGCACGCGTGAAGTCGATGATTCGTATCCCCACGAGCGGACCCGTCGGACTGGCGGCCATGGGCGCGGCGTGCTCGTGTGCCGTGCGATGGTTCGGAACGTCGGTCATTTATCAGCCCAGTGGGAGCGGCGCTTTATGAGCACAGTCCGCTCGCCTTCGAAGACGACCTTTTGTTCCTGGTTCAGACCACGGTGGGCGAACCGAACGATTCCGGCGTCCGGCCGGTCGCTATCGCGAGCCTCCAGCACTTCGCTGAAGGCGTAAAGCGTGTCGCCGTGATGGACGGAGACGCGGAAGCGGATGCCGGTCATGCCGAGTTCGGCGAGGGCCTGTTCGCCGGTATCCTGCATCGCCAGGCCGATAACCATCGAGGCGGTCACGCCACCGAAAACGATGCGCTGGCCCATGGGGCCTTTCGCCATCTGATCTTCGTTGAAGTGGCCCTGGGCGGTGTTCATCACCATGTTCGTGATGAGCACGCCATCCATCTCGGTGATGGTCTTGCCGCGGGCGTGTTCGTACTTCGCGCCGACGACGAAGTCTTCGAAGTAGTTGTCGTTGCCAGTGAGAGAAGAGATGGAACCGGACATCAGCGGCGCCTCCGGGAGTGTCGCCGATTCTAGCAAGGATTCGGCGGGCGAGGACGAGTTAGCGGAGGACCTCGCAGCCCGCAGCTTCCGCCGCGTTCCGAAGCCGCTGGTCCAGCGTCGCGAGCGGCCGCCCTTCTCGGATCGCGAGGTGGAGGTAGGAGGCGTCGTAGGCGCTCAAGCCATGAGCAAGTGCCAAAGATGTGACGTCTCCGAGCATCTCTTCGCGCGCTAATTCCATGACAGTGAGTGGCAACTGCTTCAAGAGGGCCCTCGCACGCGCTGCTTGCGATTCGTCCAGGCGCCTGTGCCTTTGGCGCCCGATTAGCGCGTTTGCGACCTCGAACAACCAGATCGTCGGAGCAAGCATTTCGCGATCGTCGGCGCCCCCATCGAAGAGTCGATGAGCAAAGTCGCTCTCCGCATCCGGGAAGCACCATGCCAGAGCTACAGATGCATCGAGGACCGTGGGCATCAGTAGCGGCGCCCTTCTTCGATTAACTCACGGATCGAGGGGCCACCAGGCTCTTGCGAATCCCTCAGCTCGCGAAAGGCCTCCATTAGTTCAGCCATGGGAAGCTTTCGCGGTTGCCGGACAGCTTCAAGCCGCGCAATTGGCTTGCCATGCCGGGTGATAGTGATGCACTCGCCGCGCTCCACTTCGTCGAGCAGGCTCGCCAAGTGTGTTTTGGCTTCGTAAACGCCGACAGTCTTCATGAGGCTATTCTGGTCTGGTCTGGTCTGAATTGTCCAGAGAAGACTTCGTCTCGCGATCTCAGTTTTCCATGAGCCGGTCGGAGATAATTCGCAACTGAATCTCCGAGGTGCCCTCGAAAATCTTGGTCAGGCGGGCGTCGCGCCAGTAGCGCTCGATCGGCAGGTCGGTGGTGTAGCCGTAACCACCGTGGATCTGGAGGGCTTCGCTGGTCACGCGTTCGGCCATTTCGCTTGCGAACCATTTGGCCATGCCGGCCTCCTTGTCGCAGCGGCGATGGCTATCGAGTTCGTCGGCCACGAAGTACGTCAGTTGGCGGGCGGCCTCAATCTCGGCCGCCATTGTCGCGATCTTGAAACGGATGGCCTGGAAGTCGCCGATGGGGCGTCCGAACTGCACGCGTTGCTTGGCATAGGCGATGGAGTCTTCCATCGCCCCGCGGGCGAGGCCGACGGCTCGGGCGGCCGTGTGCGCGCGAGCCCCTTCGAGTCCAGAAACAGCGCCCTGGAACCCGCTGCGCGTGCCGCTGCCGCTCAGGTTGAGGGCCTTGCAGCCATCGAAAAAGAGTTCCCAGGTCTTCCAACCGTGGTATCCGATTTTGTTGATCACCTTGCCGGTGCAATTCGGTGGCAGCGTCCCCCGTTCCTTTTCGATGAAGAAGGTGGCCGTGCCGCGGTGCCGGTGTTTGATATCGGTTACCGGTTCGGTGCGGGCGAGCACCGTGATGTAGTCCGAGCCATCGGCGAACGTACACCACATCTTCGTGCCGGTGAGCAAGTAGTCGTTAGGGCCGCCATTCGGGTCTTTCTCCGCGCGGCAGGAAACGTTCCCCAGGTCCGAGCCAGCATCGGGCTCCGAAAGGGCTGCCGCACCGAGGAATTCTCCCCTTGCCATCCGTCCAAGGTATGTCGTCCGCTGTTCCTCGCTGAACGCCTCCGTGCCGAAGAACCCGTTGCCGCGCGCAATGATGCTGGCGACGCTCATCCATCCGCGCGCCAGCTCTTCGGTGACGAGCACGTATTCGAACACGCCTAACCCGAGACCGCCGTACTTCTCCGGAATGCGGATGCCGAAGTAGCCGAGTTCCGACATCTGGTCACGCAGCGACATCGGGATGTCGCCCTTCACCTTGTCCAGCTCGTTCGCAACCGGCAGGACTTCCTTCATCGAGAACTCGCGCGCACTCGCCTGGATCATCCGGCGTTCTTCGGTCATGTACGTCATGCGCGGGGCCTCCCTTTGGCTACGAAATTGGTGCGATGGAATTCGATCACCTGTTCGCCGCGCTGATTGTGGCCAACGGTGTGCCAGGTGACGATGCCGGATTCGGGGCGGCTATCGGATTCGCGTTTGTCGGTAACCGTGCTGCGGGCGGTGAGCGTGTCACCGGGATACACGGGCGGCCCGTAGGTGAGGTTATCGACCCCAAGGAACAGGCCGCCAGCCTCGCTCAGGTCCTCCACCGAGAGGCCGAAAACGGTGAGGAAGACCAGGTTTGGGTTGACCTGAATGCCGGGGTGCCCATGGGCCTTCGCGAACTCGGCATTGAAGTAGTGCGGGTTGTAGCTCAGCGTCAGCGCCGAAAACAGGGTGTTGTCGCCCTCATTGATGGTCCGGCCCCAGTGGTGCGTGAACTGCTGCCCGACGGCGAACTCCTCGTAGTGGTTGCCCTTACGCCACTTGACCG
>JANPDX010000236.1:0-3421 GCA_031431695.1 Dehalococcoidia bacterium | reverse complement strand
GCCTGCGCTAACGGTTCTTCGAGTACCCAACGATTACGCCGTTACGGTGCCGCGCGGTAGGTGTAGTCGGTGTATTGCCAACCTGTGGCGAGCAACGTCCAGAGTCGGACGTAGATGATTTGGCCACCGCGAGGCAGGCTGGAAACGCTAATGCTGCGATTCAGGTCCGTCGAAGCACCGGCCAGGTTGTTTCCCCCAACAGAAGTGCCTGCGTAGAAGAAGTATTGCTGCGCGTTCACTCCCGCCGACCATGAGAACGCCTGTGACGTCCCGGCAAGTTGCGAACCGTCGGCGGGGCTGGTCATCGCGGCCTTCACGCTGGTTGAGGTGGCCCCGCCCGAAGTCGCCGCCGAGTAGGTGCTGTCACGGTATTGCCAGCCGGCCGCGAATCGCGTCCAGAGCCGGACGTAGATCGCGCCGCCAGTCGTGGGAAGGTTGGTCACGCTGGTCGAAGTGGCCGTACCGGTTGAGCGGCCGGCGAGGCTGTTCGAGCCCGTGCTCGTGCCCACATAGATGAAGTACTCAAGTCCGCCTGAAACGGGCGACCAAACGAAGGTGGCGCTAGCGCCCGGCAACGTAGAACCCGCCGCAGGGCTCGAAATGCTTGCCGGGCCGGAATTCGACGGTGGCAGCGTGGGTGTTGCCGTGGCAACCGGTGGCTGAGTCGGCGTCCGGGTCGGCGTGGCGGTTGCCGCCTGCGGCTGTGTTGCAGCGCGGGTTGGCGTAAAAGTCGGTGCGCTGCCACCGGCCGTCGTGCCATCGTTCGTCGAGCCAAAGTCAGTCACCCAGTACCAACCGTACGGGCTACCGGATGTGAAGACTCGGGCGATGCCGATCTGTTTGTACGAACCGTTCAGCATGTTGGCGTTGTGGCCGGCTGAACCCTTCCAGGCGGCGAAAACGGCAGATGCGGACGCCCAGTTCGTCCCGGCCGCGATATTTTCCCCCGCGCCCTGCGGATATCCGCAATCAATCGCGCGCGTGTACGCCGAACGGCCGAGAGAATCGGTGTGAGAGAAGTACCTTTTCGCGCCCATATCGGCGCCCAGCCAGGTCGCAGCCCGGTTCAGGTTGGTGCTCATCGAAAGCGCGCCGAGGCCGTTTTGAGTTCGGTAGCCGTTGATGAGCCCCAGGAACGCAGCCTCCTCGGTGTCGATGGTGTTGTCGGTAACTGTGCAGTTCGTCAGCGCCTCGGCTCGGCCATCGAAGCCGATGCCGGCAACCGCGGCAACCGCGACCGCCAGCGCGGCAATTCCCGCTGCGAGCGACGCTCGTAAGCCCCGTAGTGTTTTCATCCACAACTCCTCCGCCACATGTGTCACTTTCATTGGAGGTGAGCCGGTTCGTACGCGAGCCGGAATTCCGTAAGGTCTCGGCAAAAACACGGCAAACGCGGGAATCGGCGCTAACGGGGGCGGGGCGTTACCAGGAACCGCTCCTCGCTGAAGGCGGTTCCTTTCCGAAGGTAGAGCTAAACTCTCTCCATGCCACGCGTACGGGTTGAACCTTCGGATATAGAGTTTGAAGCGCCTGCGAACCAGACCGTGATGGACGCGGCGAACGCAGCGGGGTACTGGTGGCCGCTGGGGTGTAATCGAAATGGCGAGTGTACAAACTGCGCGATGGAAATCGTTTCGGGTGTCGGAAGGCTCAGCAAGATGGGACGGTTCGAACGCGCCAACCTCGTTCGCCAGCGGGGACAAACGTCCGTCCAGGACCCGCGACTACGGCTCGCCTGCCAGGCGAGAGTGGAAGGCGACGTGGTTGTGTATAAACTTGGGGTTCGTCGCGACTCGTTTTAGGGGGAGCCAACGTGCCATATATCATCACCGAGCCGTGCATCGGCGTGAAAGACGCTTCCTGCGTTGAGGTTTGCCCGGTAGATTGCATCCACTCGACTGACGACGCGGAGCAGTACTACATCAATCCTGACCAGTGCATCGACTGTGCGGCGTGCGAACTGGCCTGTCCGGTGTCGGCTATATGCGATGAGAACGACATCAAGGACGACCAGCGACGTTTCATCGATATCAACGCGAAGTTCTTTCGCTAGTCATCACCATTTCCGGGCCGAAGCCCCGGGGGAGCAACCGTGGAACTGGCCCAACTCGAAGCGTTTATCCAGGTGGCGCATCACCGGTCGTTCAGCCGCGCAGCCGAGGCATTGTTCCTGACTCAGCCGTCAGTAACGGCACGAATCCAATCGCTTGAGCGGGAGATTGGCGACCGGCTTTTCGAGCGTACGGGGCGCAGCGTGACGCTCACCGACGCCGGTGACGCATTCATGCCACACGCTCAGCGCGCGCTTACCGCCGTCCAGGAAGGCACGGATGCGATTGCATCGGTACGGCATGGCGACATCGGTAGCATTCGCATCGGAGCCAGTTCGTCGATTGCGACATATGTTTTACCGGACGTGTTACGACGATTCCGGCAAGAACGGCCCCGCGTCCACGTGCACTTGAGCGCAGGGCTGACCGAAGACGCGATCGAGAAGCTGATCGCGGGCGAGATACATGTGGCGGTGACTCGACTCACACAGCATCCCGGCGTGGAATCGCTGCACCTGTATAACGACGACCTCGCCCTCGTCGTGCCACCGGCGCACCCGTTCGCGAAGCGCGGCCGCGCCACAATTGCGGAGGTGGGCAAAGAGCCGTTCATCTTCTTCGAACGCAGTTCGACGTACCACAGCCTGATCTACAGCATGTTTTTACGAGCCGGCGTTGTGCCGGAATCCGTGATGGAACTGGACCTGATGGAGGCGACCAAGTACATGGTCGAGGCAGGCCTTGGGGTCAGCATCCTCCCCAGGATCTCGATAAAGCGAGAAGTCGAACAAGGGACACTTGTCATTGTCGATATCAAGGACATGGATCAGCCGACTCAGCGCGAAGTCGGCGTGCATGTGCTCCGGGGGCGCATCCTTGCGCCGCCGATCAAGGACTTCTTGCGTCTGCTGGCGGCCGACTACGGGATCGTTTACCCGGGCTAGGATCCTGACATCGCCGGGAATGCGGCCGCCGTGTTCACGGCAAGTTGGGTTCGAGCTTCTTCGAGGGTCCACCCGCGGAGGACTGCCAGAGTTTCGCCGACGCCGACAACGTGGGCTGGCTCGGTGCTTCGTCCGGGGAGCGGATAGCTATCCGTTTCGATGAGCAGCAGTTCGGCCGGGTACCGACGGGCTATCTCTCGCAGGCGCGGTTCGCGGGCGAGCAGATTGCCAAACGAGAGGAAGTGGCCTCGCTCGCGGTGCCACTCCGCCTGACTCGTGCCGCCTGTGAAGTAGTGGCGGACGACGCGCAGGCTCGCGAACGCAGCCTCGTGCTCCACGAACGAGTCCCATGCGCCATCGCCATCGATGTGCAGAACCAGGGGCAGGTCCAGCCGATGCGCGATCCGGCACTGAGCGAGGAACGTC
>JANPDX010000235.1:0-15202 GCA_031431695.1 Dehalococcoidia bacterium | reverse complement strand
GGCTTTCACATTGGAAGAAGTCTGCGTGGTGGCCAACGAGGAATCGGGCGTATCCGCGCCCGAAGTCCTCGCCGCTACCGATGGCTGGGCGGTTGGGGTGATGGCAGCAACGTCTGGCCGAAAACTCGCCGAAAATGTGTCAGCGCAGGCATTCGAACAGTATTTGAGGGATGAGATTTGGTCATCGGTCCCGCCATCTCTGCAAGCTCCGCTCCGCCGTTTTTCACTGCAGGCGGCCATGTCGCGGGCCGCCGTGGAGTCGAACTTTGGGCCGGGGATCTGGCGGAGCCTCACGGCCTGGGCCTCCGGTCGCGACTTCCTTTGTGAGCACATCTCGGCGGGAGAGTTTCGTCTGAATCCAATGCTGCGCCAGTTCATAGCGGATGATTTCGAAGAGCAGGATCCGGACGGCTATGGAGCAGCTGCGGGCGAGGTGATCGCGGAACTTGTCGATTCGGGAAAGGTAGCGGAAGCGGTCGAGTTCACGCGTTCACGCGGAGACGAATTCCAGCTTGCCGATTTGCTTGAAGAGCACAGCCCTCGACTGATCATTCAAGGGTCCCTGACATTGTTGATGCGGGCTTTCGAATGCATAAGCGAGCCAACGCTGCGGCGGCGCCCGCTGTTGCGCGGGATGTACGCGCGAGTGGTTGCGCATGTCGGAGACCCTGAAGACGCCGTCCGGCGGGCCGACGGGCTGCTGCGCGATGCGAACAGCCCCGCCGCCGCGCGAGTCCATGCACTTCTCGCTCGTGTTCGCGCCCTTCGGCTCCTTGGACGTGCCGACGAAGCTGGCGATTCAGCGGCCCAACTGACTGCGATGCTCAACGTTGTCGAGGGTACGCTGGGCGCCGAAGTCCGGTACAACATCGCGGAGTTCGAGCTATCGGTGAGGCGCGATTTTGTGAAGGCGGAGTTGTTGCTGAGCGCGGCTATCGATTCGTTGGATTCGGGTGCTGCGGAGCCGCTTGAGCTGCTTGCCCGGTCAACGCTCGGGCAGTCGCTGGCAATGCGCGGCGACGCTCCCGCGGCGGTGAATGTTCTCACCCGCGCCGCGAAGGGCTGGAGAACCGTCGGGCGTTCTTCCAACCTCGGCTGGGTACTCAACAATCTTGGCATGGCGCACATTCAGGTTGGCGATTTCGCCAGCGCCATAACGGTTCTGCATGAGGCTATAGCTGAGGGTATGAACTGCGAGAACCAGCGAAACGTCGCCTACGCGACGGCCTCGTTGGGTGACGCTGAACTGGCCCTGGGACACTACGAAACCGCGAGATTGCACTTCGAAGAGGCGATCCGCATTTGCGCAACGGATGCGCTCGACGAGTCGTTGGCGGCGCTTTCTATTGCGGGACTGTCGGCCGCGCTACTGGGAAAGGGCGATTTGCAGCAGGCGGACTTCTTCGCTCAGCGGGCGCTGCTCGTCTCCATCAGCTCCGCGAATTCCTATGAGATCGCGATGTGCAAACTGCAGCAGGCGGCTGTGGAGTTTGCCTCTGGGAACACGGTTGCCTGCATCGCCGAGGCTTCGGACGCAGCGGTCCGATTCAAGCAGATGGAAGTTCTTCCGATGCTTGCAACCGCGGAATACCGGATTGCGATGGCCGGCTTCAAAGCGAACAAGCGCGTTGAGGCCGAGGAATCTCTTGGCAGGTCGGCGGCCGCCCTGACCGAGCGTTGGATGGCCGCGGCGTTAGTACCCCTGGTACGGGAAAACCCAATGTTCGCACAGTGGGCAGCGACCAGGCGGGCGGCCGGACCCACGTTCCGTGAACTACTCGCGCGCCACTCGTTCGACGCTCCGACTTCCGAGGAAGAAGCGCCGTCCGAGCAGACCGGCCGAGTCCCACTGGTCTCTGTCCACAGCCTTGGGCGGACGTCGGTAACGGTCGCGGGATGCGAACTGATTGATGGAGACTGGGCAAGTATTCGAGCCAAGGAAATGTTCTTTCTGTTGTTGGCGCACCGCGAAGGGCTCCGCAAGGAGGCGGCGGTAGAGCACCTCTATCCCGAGCTGGCACGCGAGAAGTGCAACAGTGCGTTCCACTCGAACCTTTACCGCGTTCGCCGAGCGCTTTACCAGGACAGTGTCGTCAAGAGTTCCGACGGCCTGTACATGTTGAACACGGAAGGAACGTTCGAGTGGGATGTCGATGATTTCCAGTCTGGGATGGACGCCGCGCGGTCGTGGCCAGCCGGTTCCAAGGAGCGGGCGACGGCCCTTCAGCAGGCGCTCGAGCTGTACACGGGTGCCTTCGCGACGGCTTTTCAATCGGAATGGGCGGCAAGCCTTCGAGATCGACTGGCCGAGCGCGCGCACGAATCACTGGCTACTCTCGCCGGCTACTTTGCCGGTCGTGACGACTACGAGGCGGCGGCGCTGTGCATGGACCGGGTTCTCCGGGCGAACCGGTTCAATGAAGAAGCGGCGTTCCAGTTAGCCCGGTATCGAAGCCGCGCGGGGCAGGCGATTCAGGCTCTGGATTTCCTTGACGAATACAGCGAGAGCTACGCGGACGAACTCGGTGAGCGCCTGCCGGAACGTTTCTGGGAGCTCAGGTCCGCTATTGCGGCCGGCGTTGCAGTCTGACCTTCGCTTCGCTCGTGAGAGTTTCGCGAGAACCCGTTCCCTACCTTTCCAGCAGCACTAGGCAATTTGCTGGAGGGAACAGGAATGGCTCGTTTCATCTCAACTCTCGTTTCGGTGGCGGCACTCGCCACGATCGCATTGGCAGGGGCAGCCCCTTTCCAGTCCTGGTAGGTTCCTGACTACCGTGGAGTCTTTTCGAGGTGCTCGAAGACGAATCGCTCGTACGGCAAGCCGTGGGGGCGATTCGTTTGTGCTGCTGACTGCCGCGATCATTTTCGCGGCGCAGCAGTTGGCAATAAGCTTCGTGGAGCCGGATGGCTTGTCCGGGGTGGCCCGGCAGGTTCTCTTTTTTTCGACGACGTTCATCCTTGCCATCCTGGCACTCAGGCTGCGGAGGTTCGCAGGCGCCTGGCTCGTTTCGGCTGGCATACTGTTGAACTTGGCGCCGATGGCTTTGCACCAGGGTTCGATGCCTATCGACTACGCGATCATCGAGCGTTCCGGGGCGTTTCCCGAAGTCAACCGGGACAATATCGGCCAGCAAACGAACCATGGCAAAGACGTCGTTCTCGCACGAGAGGATATCCACTTCTTCTTGCTTTCCGACCGCTTCGTGGTGACGGTGCCCGGCTATGGAACGAACATCTATTCACTCGGCGATTTCGTCCTGTTCGCCGGCTGCGGCGCCGTTGTCATTCAAGCCGCCGGCATGGCTGTGATGACACGACCTCGCAGTGCCGGTACAGGCCAGGAGGGTTCAGCCCAATCTTCCCTGCCGTAGAGACCGAGCGTGGTAGTGTGGCCGGAATCTGATGCGGGGGTTTTGCCGTGCGGTTCATCGTTTACGGGGCGGGTGGGATTGGCGGCACGATTGGCGCGCGGTTGGCGATGAACGGGCATGACGTGGTGCTCATTTGCCGCGGCCTCCATTTGAATGCGATCAAGGAGAACGGCCTCCACTTTCGAACTCCAGAGTTCGCTAGGCGCGTGCCGATCGCTGCCGTCGCCCATCCGGACGAGATTCGGTGGACCAGCGACGACGTCGTCTTCCTTGCCATGAAGACGCAGGATACTGAACCCGCCCTGCGGGCCCTCGAAGGCGCGGCCGGTACTTCGATCCCCGTGTTCTGTGCACAAAACGGAATCGAAAACGAGCGACTTGCGGCTCGACGGTTCGAGAATGTCTACGCGACGTTGGTTGCCCTTCCTGCGACGTTTCTGATCCCGGGGGAGATCATCGCCTCCGCGATACCTTTGAGCGGGTGCCTCCATTCTGGCCGATACCCTGGGGGCATCGACTCCCTGTGCGAAAGCGTCTGTGAGGTGCTTGCGGCCTCCGGGTTCCATGCCAGTGCGACTGATGACACGATGGCGCTCAAGTACCGGAAGTTGGTTCTCAACCTGGGCAACGGAGTCGAAGTAATCACCGGCAAACCAGCATGGTCGGCGGAGGGATCGGTTGGAACGTTCGTCGAGCATGTCAGGGACGAGGCGTATCGGTGTTACAGCGCCGCTGGAATCAGCGCCACGTCTCCCGAGGATTACGTTGAGAGAGTGACGCGCCACTACCGGGCTTCCCCGGTCGGGGGCGAAGCACGGTCGGCCAGTTCGACTCTCCAGAGCGTCCTCCGTGGGCACCAAACGACCGAGGTCGACTTTCTCAATGGCGAGATCGAACTCATGGGCAGATTGCAGGGCGTGCCGACGCCCTACAACTCCACCGTTCGCGCTGTGGCGACGAGGATGGCAGCCCGAGGGGAAGCTCCGGGTTCGGTCACGATCGACGATTTGTTGGCACTGGCCGGCCTCAGGATTCGAGCATTCCAGTAGTGCGGAGTTGCTCAAATGCGTGTGAAACAAGGGATTGAGCGAATTCGAGGCCGGGTGAAGTCCCGTCAGGTAGACCTTCTACTGACAAGGAACCATCGTTGATGCGAGCGAGAAGGAGATCTGCAAGCTTCTCGCGAGGTACCAGGCCGTTAAGCAGGGGAATCAGCCAGGCAACAAGCGGGTCGAATCCGTAGGTGACGTGGTGCGGACTGGGAGTGCCTCTGGCGTTATCCATGAATAGCGCAGGCTGAAAGACTCTTGGCCGAGAAGAGAGGGCGGCGGCGAATTTTGGGTCCCATGTCCGGAGTTCAACTGCGTCCGTGGCGTAGAGCGAGAGCAGGATTGAAGCCAGCAGCCGCTCCCGTGCCCCGGCATCGGATACGCCCCAGGCGCTTTCAGGCATCCGGACGCGGACATCCTCGAAGGCAAGGCTTTGTGGATGTCCAGAGGCGAGTATTTCGAGTACGGCCACGATGAGCGGGCTCTGGACTGTCGATGCCGTTCCGCCGGCGCGTGGAACTTCCCAGGCGCCGCCATCCGAGGGGCGCAGTACTGCCCGAGCCGTGAGGGTTGGAATCACGCCGAGCTCGATGTCACGCACGAGGCTCACCTCGCCGCGAACAACGAGGGACTGGCGAAACATCCGGTTGAGGACGAAGTCGCGGTATTGTTCGAACCCAAGGTGGTCGATGGTGATGTCGTCCAAGGTCGTCCGAATGGAATCTGGGAGGTTTTCGGACAACATGCTCGCGAAATTCGCGTCACCAAGGTATTGGAGACCGTGCTTCGCGACCTCCTCGACGAAGTCCAGGAAGTAGACAGGGACGTTGTCTTCGGCGAGGTGTTCGTGCATGACGTAGTAATCAGCGCGTTCCTGCAACATTTGAAGTTCGGACCGCACGATGTGGTGGTATGCGGTCGCCAGCTGCGACGTCCCTTCAAACTGGCCGGTGGCTTCGGCAAGGAATTCAACCAGTGCGCGCGCCTGCTGAACTCGCTCACCATGGTCGGGGAAGAACCTCGCGTGTGACCGCATCATCTCGCGGATGGCGCCGCGCATATGCCATCCGGGCAGGGTGTTGTAGCTGATGTGGGCAATGCCCTGAGGGGCCAAGAAACGGCGACAGAGTTCGAGAATGGCCGCCTGGGCGTCCGGCGGAACCCAGCTGTAGACACCATGGCAAATGATGTAGTCAAAATCGTGGGTTGGTTGGAACGAGCGGATGTCGATTTGCTCGAAGGTGAGGTTCGAAAGCTTGTTTTTCTCGGCCGCAAACCGAGCCTGGACTATGTGCGTCCCGGAGAGGTCGATTCCAACGAAGCTGCTTCCGGGCAGCGAGTAAGCAATCGGAACCAGGTTCTGGCCAACGCCACAGCCGATCTCAAGTACTCGGCAAGCTTCGACACTTGCCGGAGTCATGCCGAACAACCTTCCAATGACGGCCGAAAGCTGGGGATGCGTCAGGCTCGCAATGCCCCCTTCGTAGGGGACTTCGTCGTATGTTGCATGCGTCGTGCGCGGCTGCATCTTGCCATTCTGACTGGTATCGCGATTTAGCGACCACTCAAAACCGTCGTGGGAGCCCCACCAGCACACAGATCACCCAGATTACGGAAGCGCGCCGGGAACCCGGCGCCGCAGCGCAATAGTTTCTGCGGCCCACACCTATACGGGCCGCACACAAATGGGAAGAACGCAGCATCGCAGTGCTTGCATTTACCCGAAGCGACAACTCCGGCCCAGGGCGCCTCGTGCTTCGTGAATCCTCTGACGACGCTCGGAATGCTGGAAGCGAAAGGGCACAGCCATAAGTCAGCGCGGACGGCCAGCGCCTTTGGTTTACCGGGTGCCCGTCGAGGTGGGCCACGGGCGCCTCAGTGCTGTGGCTGCCAGAGGCGGAACACTTCCGCGGCTACCAGACCTAACACCAACAGAACGCTTCCTGCGATGAGTGCGTCTTTCTCTAAGTTTACGAGCAGACCGACAACCGCCACCAGTGCCAGGGCCGGAAGCAAGGCGAATCTACCAATACTGCCTGGCACGCGAAACGGCCGGGACAGTTCCGGCGACCGGTAGCGGAGGACAATCAGTGCCAGGTTCACTCCGATGAACGCGATGAATATCGCGAAGTTCGAAGCCCCCGCCACAAATCCAAGGTCCCCCGAGAGCGTGAACCCGAGCGCTACTACGAGGCAGAGAAAGATCGCTCGAGCGGGCGTGTGGGCGACGGGGTGGACCCACGCCATGAATCGGGGCAAGGCGGCATCTCCCCCGGACGCCATCCCGTAGATCATGCGCGAGGAAGCCATGAGCAGCAGCAGCACCGTGTTCGCCGTCGCAAAGAGGGCGACAATCGCGACGAGGTCGCGTGCGCGCCCGCCCATCGCGGCTGCGGCAACGTCCGCCAGAGGAGCGTCGGACGCGGCCAGGGACTTTGCGCCGAGAACACTGACCGCCGCCAGCGCGACCAGGACGTAGAGCACCGTTGTCACGCCGATAGAGAGGAGCACGGCTCGCGGGATTACCCTTGGCGCGTCGACTGTCTCTTCAGCGAGCGCAGCGATCTGACTGAATCCGATGAATGCGAAACTGATGAGGGCTGCTCCAGAGAAGACTTCCCGGACGCCCGGCCCCTCGAGCAGATCGCGGTCACCGATGTAGGGCACGCCGAGCACGACGACGAAGATGAGTCCAGCAGCTTCCACAAAGGTGAGGATGATCGAGACCCAGACCGCTTCGCGGACGCCTACGAAAGCGAGGAACGTGCAGAACACGATGGCTCCGGAGGCGAGAATGGCTGGTTCGACATCGAGGAAGTTGCCCAGATAGCCGCCAAAGCCGAGCGCGACGGCGGCAGCGCCCACGAGGTTCGAGACAACCACCAACCAGCCGACGACGAACCCAGGCCGACCGCCGAGTGCGTGGCGGGCGTACACGTAGTCTGCACCGGCCTGGGGATAGACAGAGGCAAGCTCGGCGTAACTCAAACCGGTGAGCACGGCCAGCGCCGCAGCGATGACGAACGAGACCCAGACGGCGTTTCCGGCAATGCCAGCAGCCTCGCCCACGAGCGCGTAGATGCCGGCCCCGAGGATGATCCCAACGCCGGAGAGCGTCGTTTCAAACAGACCAAGTCGACGGCGAAGGGCTGGGGCGGGTGTCGGAGCCATTTGGAAATGATGCTGGGAAACAGACCACTGCACCACGTCAGAGGTTGGATATCTACCCCCGGCGAGGAGTTGTTCGCGCGGCTGTAGGTGCGTTCCTCTAGACTTGACTCTGGCCGACTTTACATCCGCCTGGCGACGTTCGCTGGTTGTCGCTTCGAACGAGCGGGGCTCCCACGACGGGCGGGGTTTCGTCGTTCGCCCTCGTTCTGCGGTTGAGCCCACAATGTGCAGGCGTCGTGCGCGGCTGCATCCTGCCATTCTGACTGGTGTGTGGCTCCAGCGACTACCCCAAATGGTCGTTGGAGCCACACCCGGACGAAGATCGCCTAGAATGCGGATGCGCGCCGGGTTCCGGCCGCGCAGCGCAATTGCAGTTCCTGCGGCCCACACCTGTACGGGCCGCAGACAAATGGGGAGTACGCAGCAGATGAGCAGCACTACGGCCGGGACAGGCCTTCAGATTCGTTCCGTGATCAAGAAAGATGGCACCCTCGAACTCTCACTGGTGAGCGTGCCGACGCCAGAGCCAGCAGATGACGAAGTTGTCGTGCGCATCGAGGCGTCGCCACTCAACCCTTCGGATCTTGGCCTCCTCTTCGGCGGAGCTGATATGACGACGGCGCAAGCATCCGGAACGGGCGACAGGCCAGTGGTAAGCGCGCGGGTCGCGCCTCAGGTGCTGGCTGCGATGGCCGGGCGATTGGACCAGTCACTGCCGGTCGGGAACGAAGGGGCGGGGGTCGTAATCGCCGCCGGTTCGTCTCGTGAGGCGCGAGAGCTGCTTGGGAAGACGGTCGCCATCCTTGGTGGGTCCATGTACTCGCAGTACCGGTGCTTAAAGGCCTCGCAGTGCTTGCTTTTACCCGAAGGGACAACTCCGGCCCAGGGCGCCTCGTGCTTCGTGAATCCTCTGACGACGCTCGGAATGATTGGCACGATGCGGCTTGAGGGCCACAAGGCACTCGTGCATACCGCGGCGGCTTCTAATCTCGGCCAGATGCTTGTCAAACTCTGCATCAAGGACGAGATCGGGCTCGTCAACGTTGTTCGAAAGCCGGAACAGGCGGCGCTCTTGAAACAGATTGGCGCTGCGTTCGTCTGTGATTCATCATCGCCGAACTTCATGAGCGAACTGACCGAGGCTCTTGCCGCGACCGGGGCGACGCTTGCTTTCGATGCGACCGGCGGCGGACGGCTCGCCGGGCAGATCCTTTCTGCCATGGAGATTGCCGCAAACCGCTCAGCCGCGGAATACAGCCGCTACGGCTCGACCACGCATAAGCAGGTCTACATCTACGGCGGACTTGACCGCAGCCCGACTGAATTCAACCGTGCATTCGGAATGGCGTGGGGCATTGGTGGGTGGTTGCTAACTCCCTACCTCCAGAAGGTCGGCCCGGAGGCCGCACAAAAACTCCGGGAGCGGGTCGCATCAGAGATCACGACGACGTTCGCGAGCACCTACACGCGGGAAGTCTCACTCGCCGAAGCTTTAAGTCTTGAAGCGATCGCCGTGTACGGGAAGCAAGCGACCGGCGAGAAGTACCTGATCAATCCGAACAAGCCGTAATTCGGGGCCGCGAGAGTGGCTGACGCCCACATTTCGGGGCGTAACGGCAACGAACATCGGGGATCAGGTGGAGGATCCTTGTCTGGAGCCTCCGAGCGCCAAGAAACCCGCCAGACGGCGGGTTTCAGCGTTGGAAGGAACTGGCGACCCTGAGCAGATTCGAACTGCCGATCTCCACCTTGACAGGGTGGCATGTTAGGCCGCTACACCACAGGGCCAGCCGTACAAGACTATCCTTGCCCCTTCTCAGAGGCAAGGTCGATGCGGTCAGTTCACATCGCGCTCTGCGATCAAGATGACGCGGCTTGTGTAATCGCCGCCTCCATCCGCCCTCGGGACGAAGTCGCCGCCGCAACTGATGAGTGTGATTCGTTCCGTGTGACTGTCGAGGAGTGGAAAGACAAATGCATCCATCGCCCCGTTTTCGAGCTCGTTGAGCGACACGACGTGAACCGAACGTACCGCGTAGGCATACGTGTCGCCGTTGGCCATCGTCACATACAGCGCATCGTCGATGGCGGCATTCGCCAGGTAGGCAAATGGCATGTTTCCAAGCCCGATGTAGTTGATGTGCGCCGCAAACAGGCTGTTGTTGGAGGCGAAGCCCGGCTGACCAAACCGGGAGTACCAGGCAATACGATCAGGTTGGCTTGGGTTCTCGAACGTCTCGCGCCCGCCGACGAATGTGGTATCGCGGACCTCGACAATCCAGTTGCTCGATATTTGTGCGCTGTTCAGGTACATCGAAGCGACCGGGCCGGAGTAAGGAATCGCCGGGACAGGCGGTGCCGGAGTTGGGAGTACTTCGGCCACACTGAGGCCGGGGGCGATGACACGGTAGGGAAGGTTGGCCGGCGCCGTTTCGGCGGCGGAAGCGAGCGAAGCCAGCAGGCCAATCAGGATAGCGCCGGCCGTCAAGGAGAGTGCGATTCGAACGTGCATCATGTTTGCTACGCCAGTTTAGCGGACGCCAGCTTCCAGAAGTGCACAAGCGAGGTTGCGAGTTCAGCAGGGGCGAGCAACGGGACGTTGTGGCCGACGCCGTCGAGCCGGAGGAAGTTCACGGCCGGGTTCATCGCGCGCATCCTGTCGGCAAGTGGAACGGGTACTTCGTTCGACTTGCCGCCATGGACGTACAGCGCCGGCACCGTGATGGCGCGCCACTCGCGCCAGTAGCTGCGACTGCGCTGCCTACTCACGCACGCCACCAGGGATGCGCGGGACGAGTACCAGGTGACCGTGCCATCGCCTTCGGTTCGGAGACGGGCGAGGAAAACGTCCCGTTCCACATCGGTCGGGGTACGACTTCGAAACGTAAATGCAATCGCTTCGGCGCTGTTTGCGAATCGTTCGGGCCGGGCGGTGAAGCTACGCGTTGTCGCTTCAATATTGGCTTTCGAGGCTTCGGGGCCGATGTCCACGACTGCCACGCTATGAAGCAATTGGGGGTACCTCGCGGCCAGCAAGATGGCGACACGTGCGCCCATTGAATGGCCGACCAAGTGAACCCTGCCTCCGAGGTTGCGAACTGTCTGCAGCGCATCGGCAACGAAGGCGGGCGCCGCGTAGCTGAGGTTCAGCGACGATGGCGACTGGCCATGACCTCGCTGGTCAAGTGCGACATAACGGCGCGTCGTGGGGAGTTGGCCGATGGTGGGTCCCCAAACTTCGCCTACTGCGCCGAGCCCGTGCAGGAACAGCACCGTCTCGGGCCCATCACTCCAGGTTAAGCAGCGAAAGTTGCCCGCCCTGAGCGGAGTGAACGTTTCGACGGGCTTCGTCACTCTTCCCCCAGGTAGGCCCGCCGCACGCTGTCGTTTTGCGCCAACTCAGCGCCCGTGCCCTTCAGGGTGATGACGCCAGACTCGAGCACATAGGCCCGGTCGGCAATCTCAAGGGCCATGAGCGCGTTTTGTTCCACCAGCAGCACCGTCGCGCCCTGCGCTCGGATCTCTTGAATGGTCTGGAAAATTGTTTCGACGAGGAGCGGTGAGAGACCCATTGAGGGCTCATCGAGGAGCAGAAGCTTGGGTCGCGCCATCAACGCGCGCCCAATCGCGAGCATCTGTTGCTCACCGCCGGAGAGTGTGCCCCCGGGTTGACCGAGGCGTTCCTTCAGGCGCGGGAACAGGCCGTACACGCGCTGCAGATCAGGTGACAGGTCGTCGTTTCGCTGGTAGCCACCAAGCAACAGATTGTCGAGGACGGACATCCCGTGGAAAATCCCGCGCCCTTCGGGAACCTGCGAGACGCCCAGTTTCACGATGCGGTGGGGTTCGAGACGGTCGATTGCGGTGCCATTGAAGAGGATCCAGCCTTCGCGGGCCCGAACGATTCCAGAGATTGCGCGCAAGGTCGTCGATTTGCCCGCCCCGTTGGAACCGATGAGGGTGACTATTTCCCCCTGGTTGACTTCGATGTCGATCCCCTTAACAGCCGTGATCGCACCATAGCCGGCCACCAGGCCAGCTACTTCAAGGAGCGGCATGATTCGAATCCTTGATCGCCCTCGTGCCGAGGTAGGCTTCAACCACGCGCACATCCCGCTGTACTTCCGTGGGCGTACCCTCGGCGATTGTTCGGCCATAGTCCAATACGGTGATCCGCTCGCAAACTCCCATGACAACACGCATCTGGTGTTCGATGAGCACGACGGTCGTTTCGAACTGGTCACGAATGCTCCGAATCAAGGCGATCATCGAGGCGCTTTCCTGGGGGTTCATGCCTGCCGTCGGTTCGTCGAGAAGCAAAAGCCGGGGAACCGTCGCAAGCGCGCGGGCTATCTCAAGGCGGCGCTGGTCCCCATAGGGCAGGTTGCGAGCGACTACGTTTTCGCGGCCCGGCAGGCCCACGCTTCGGAGAAGTTCCCTGCTTCGAGCGACAGCCTCGCGCTCGGACCGCCGAACGGAGGGCTGCTGAACGACGGCGGAGGCAATTTCCGCCAGGCCGCTTCCCAGCGCTACGGGAACCTTCCGCGCCTTCGCAAGGCTGCCCCTGGAAAAGCGACCTCTTTGACGTGACGGGACTTCATGGACCGGTTGTCCCCGGATCGTTCGATGACTCGCAACAAGAAGGTTTTCCAAGACCGTCATGTTCGAAAACAGGCGAATGTTCTGGAAGGTTCGTGACACACCCGCACCGGAGATGACATGCGGCAAGAAGCCATCGATGCGGTCACCCGACAACCACACTTCGCCGGCGGTAGGCTTGTAGAAGCCGGTGAGGCAATTGAACATCGTGGTCTTGCCAGCGCCGTTCGGGCCGATGAGGCCATGGATTTCGCCGGGCGGAACGCGAAGCGAGACGTCCGTGAGGGCGCTCAGCCCGTCAAACTGCATGCCAAGGTGCCTGACGTCGAGTTCACCCGCGGCCATTCAGACGCCTCCGGTAACTGGTTCGGTGGGCTCGGAATCAAACTCAAGCTGGCGCCGGCGGCTCGGGAACAAACCTGAGGGCCGCAGAACCATGACGAGCACCAGCAGGGCGCCGAAGACGATGAACCGGTAGAGGGCCAATTTGTCGCCCCATTCTTCGGCGGGCGGTAGCTTGGTGATGTCGAGCGTTGTCAGGGCGTTGAGTCCGTCGATCGATGTATTTGCCGCGTCCCGCAGCCAGCCAAACCGGGCGAGCAGATTGGCTGTCTCATCGAATTGAAGTATTTCCGGGACTCCGATCAGGATGGCCGCCCCGGCGATTACCCCCGTCGTGTTGCCCATTCCACCGATGATCACCAGGGCGAGCACATTGATGCTCACGATCAGCGAGAACGACTGTGGCGCGACGAAATCGATGAATGGTGCGTAAATCGCTCCTCCGAGCGCACCAATGGCGGCGCCGGTCGCGAATGCCATGAGCTTGTACTTCGTGGTGTCGATTCCCATGCCGGCGGCGACGTCTTCGTCCTCGCGGATGGCTTCCCATGCACGCCCGACGCGCGAGTCTCGGAGCCTTGAAGTCACGAACCAGACGATCATGGCGGCAATCAGGACCATCACGAAGAACTCATTCACATGATCGACCTGGCCCAAACCGTATTGCGGCTTGTCAATAGCGAAGATGCCCGAGGAACCGCGGGTGAAGTTGTCCATGTTCAGCGCCAGGATGCGGATGATTTCGCCGAACCCGAGCGTCACAATTGCGAGGTAGTCGCCTCGAAGGGGCAGGACGGGCAACCCGAGCAGCAAGCCTATCCCCGCACCGGCAAGGACGGCCATCGGCAGCAGTATCCAGAAGTCCGTCGTGCCGGTGACGGCCGGAGAGATTGGCGCACCCCAGATAGCGACGACGTACGCTCCGGTGGCGAAAAATGCGACGAACCCCAGGTCGAGCAGGCCAGCGAGGCCGACCACGACGTTGAGTCCCATGCCAAGAGTGGCGTAGAGCGTGACGAGGAAGAGCATCCGAATCCAGGTTGCGTCGAGGAAGAGGAGCGACACCAGTCCCACGCCGAGAAAGATCAGCGCCTGCCCCCATTCGGGCAGCTTGAGGGAAGTCCGGCCGCGAAGTGTCCGCGCGTTAGGCACGTTTGGTTGCTCGCTGCCGGAAGATGCCGGTGGGCCGGAATATCAAAACCAGTACGAGAAGGCTGAACGCGACGACATCCTTCCATTGGTTCGGAAGGTTGACGCCGGGGATTTCGTTGAGCAATTCGCGGCCGACCGTTTCTGTTAGGCCGAGGAAGTATCCGCCGATGACGGCGCCCTGGATGCTGCCAATACCACCCAGCACAGCTGCGGTGAACGCCTTGACTCCGGGGAGGAAGCCCATGCTGCCGCGGATGCTGCTGTAAAACAGACCGTAGAGTACGCCCGCGAATCCGGCCATGATTGCCCCGAGTGCGAACGTTACGACGATAGTGCGGTTGACGTTGATCCCCATGAGTGATGCATTGTCCCGGCTCTCCGAGACGGCCCGAATCGAGCGGCCGATCTTCGTCTTTTGCACGGTCCAATACAGGAGGAACATCATCGCGAGCGACGACCCGATGAGGAAGATCTGCAGATAGGTGATGGCAGCGGGGCCGAGCGCAAGGTCCCCTGTCGGGAAGATTGTGGGGTAGAACTTTGCTTCGCCGCTGAGGAAGCCGTCATCGACGAGGTGGCTCAGGAAGACGCTCACGCCGATGGCGCTGATGAGCGGCGCCAGCCGGGGAGCGTGGCGGAGAGGACGATAGGCAACTCGTTCGATAGCGAGGGCGGTCCCCATGGAAGCGACACCGGCCACGAGAAGCGCAATGAGGATCGACAGCGCGATCATGGCTCCGGAGATTTCGTCTCCGCCAAGTGCCGTGAGGACTCCGTATCCGGCAAAGGCGCCAACCATGAACACTTCACCATGCGCGAAGTTAATCAGTTGGAGCACGCCGTAAACCATGGTGTAGCCGAGGGCAATGAGCGCATAGATGCTGCCCGTGGTCATGCCGTTTACGAACTGGTCGGCCCAAAACTCAGGTGAGGCGAGAAAGAGGACCGTCATGCAGAACTCCACATCGGGTACCTGAGGAAAGGGGAGAGGCGGTGCATTGACCGCCTCTCCCGTGGTGAATTGCTATTGCGCCGGCAGGACTACTTCTTACCGGCTTCGAGCTGGACGTACTTGCCGCCCACAACCTTAAAGAAACGAACGACGGCGCCTGCGCGGTTGCCATCTTCGCCGAAGGTGATTTTGCCGGAAGCGCCTTCGAAGTTGCTCTTCTTGATTTCCTCGTTGAGCTTCTTCAAATCGATCTCGAGTTTGCCGCCCTTCTCGACAGCAACCTTTTCCAGGGCCTTGATGATCACCGTGGCGGCGTCGTAAGCCTCGGCACCGAACGTGGCTGTATCGGCGTTGCCCTTGAAGAGTGTTGCGTACTTCGACTTATATGGGTCGAATCCAGAACCCAAGGTGCCCGGCAGAGCCAGGTAGGCACCCTCCGCGGCGTCCTTTGCCCCGCTAAGAAGTTCCTCGTTCTTGACGCCATCGCCGCCAATGTACGGGATGCTCTTCAGGGCCGGGTCAGCCCGGAGTTGCTGGAGGAACGGCGTCGCTTCGCCGTAGAAACC
>JANPDX010000234.1:0-1633 GCA_031431695.1 Dehalococcoidia bacterium | reverse complement strand
ATCAGGTCGACGTCGGCAAGCAGACCATGCCCGGGATGGTTCCGCGGTTGCATCGAACTCCCGGCACGATACGCATGGGTTCGCCGGGACACGGCCAGGACAGTCGTCGCGTCCTTCGGGAGAGGCTGGGCCTGGATGAGGACACGCTCGACCGACTTGAGGCCTCTGGCATTACTGGCGATGGTCCGCCGGCGGGTTGGGAAGACTAGATGGCTCGCAACTCGATGATGCGGCCGGATCGTGGTGCCAAGAGACCACCGGAGCTGTGAAAGGATTTGCGGCCGCAAGAGAATTTTCGGGCGCGAAACTAATGACGACGCGACGCCGATGTTCTACGAGGGAAACGGTCTTGGGCACAACGCAAATCTGGGTGGGCTCGCCATCACGCCGGACGCGCGAGAACGAGAGGGACCCAGTATCTGAAACAGACAAGCTTCCCGGCTCAATCACGTAGCGCGTTCCTGAAATTACTAGGGCCACAACGTCGGCAAGTGGTTCTAAAGTTAACAAGGCTGACCTCACAAAGAATGGAATTCCTCCTATTTTAATTCAGGCGAATAAATGTTCTACAATCGGGCCGACCGAGCGTCGAAGGATCCGGTCGAAGGGAAACTGGCCGTGAAGCGATCACGGGTGATGTCGCTGTTGGCAATTGGCTGCTTGCTTCTAGTTGCTTGCGGAAAGGAAGGAGAGGATTCGATTGCCATTTACATGGAGTGTCAGGTCGCCGGGCCGTCCCGTGTGGCGGATCAAGAAGGCCGGAACCTAAGCCTCCTGATAAGTCCAACCTCGCCTCTTGGAGGCCTCGCCGTCGCTAGCAGCAACGGCCGAACGGTTGACCTCGATGACTGTTGGTACGATATTCAGGGGGTTCGAATCGCGTCATCTCAGAGCGATGACGACGGCCTTCAAGGGCCGCCGAGCGGGCCACCAGCGCGGATTCCGAGTGGCTACCGTCGTGGGCCCGAAGCGATCATTCGGTGCAGCGGTTCTCCGCGACTGTGGTCCGGGTTGTCAACTGGTGCGGCCCCAGCGGGGAAGCGCGTCGGTGAGGGTTTCCAGAGCGATTTCGACTTTTATTACTCAGAATCGCGCTCCGATCGAGCGTTGAGGGTCTCATTTTACAGCGTTGAACCTAACTATCAACTGGTATTCGAATACACAAAATGCGAAATCAAGGGCCGACTGGCTGCCGAATTACGTCAGTTACAGTGAACTGGTGTCGTCAATGGCCAGGTTGAACGGTAGCGGCCGGAGAGGCCGGACGTTCGTGCCGTCGCGCTGCCCCCTGTAAAGCAATTCCGAATGACAAGCACCGATTCCGCCCTCAGATCCCGCGCAACTCCACGGCCCTGCCCGTCCAGGCCTTAATCTCGCCAATCCGCAACGCTTCGGGGATGGCGGCAGTGACTTCGGCCACGTCGTCGGGGGCGATCATCAGCACGAGGCCGATGCCCATGTTGAAGACTTCGTACATCTCTTCGCTGCTCACTTCGCCGCGCTGCTGGATGAGCTGGAAGATCGGCAGCACCGGCCAGGCGCGGGTGTCGAAGCTCGCGGTCACGCCCTCGGGCAGGATGCGTGGGACGTTTTCGGTATAGCCGCCGCCGGTGATGTGGGCCATGCCGTGGAC
>JANPDX010000233.1:0-8291 GCA_031431695.1 Dehalococcoidia bacterium | reverse complement strand
GCGGCGCGTCAACCAGTTCGGTGTGAGTGAAGCGGAAATCCAGAAGACGAGCGGCAACCGGATAAGCGTGCAGGTGCCCGGACTTACGCTCGCCGAGGCCCAAAACCTGATCGGCAAGACGGCCTCGCTGAAGTTCATGGTCTACAACGACAACCAGGAACTCGTCGAGGCTACCGGCGTCATAGACGGCAAGACGATCGCGATGACCGGCTCCGACCTGAAGAACAACACCTACGGGGCACGCCAGGGTACGACCTACGCGGTGGTCTTTGAGACCACCGCCCAGGGCGCGAAGCTCATGTCGCAGATAACGTCGAAGGCGCTGCAGTACCCGAGTTCGTCGCCGCAAAACTACCTGGTGGTAATGCTGGACCAGACGGTGCTTTCACAGGCGGCGGTGCAGGGTGTTATCTCAACGAACGGCCAGATTACCGGGCAGGCCAGCTTTTCGGAAGCGAACGACCTTTCCAAGCAGCTCAACGCGGGCGCGCTCCCCATCCCACTCAAGATTATTCAGAGCGAAGAAGTGAGCGCGACACTCGGCGAAGATTCGGTGATTGACTCGGTGCGGGCGGGCCAGGTTGGCCTTCTCGCCGTCATGCTTTTCATGATCCTGTACTACCGGCTGCCGGGATTCCTGGCTTCGGTGGCATTGTTGGTCTACACGTCGATCACGTTGATGGTCTTCAAGGTATGGCCCGTGACGTTGACGCTTTCAGGGATCGCGGCATTCGTCCTCTCAATCGGCATCGCGGTTGACGCGAACATCCTGATATTCGAGCGGATGAAAGAGGAGTTGCGGCGTGGCCGCACGCTCAACGCGGCGATCGATATCGGGTTCCGGCGGGCATGGACGTCGATCCGCGACTCGAACGTCTCGACGCTGATTACCTGCTTCATCCTGTTCTGGTTCGGCAACCAGTTCGGGGCGGCCGTGGTCAAGGGCTTCGCGCTGACACTCGCCATCGGCGTGGGGATCAGCATGTTTTCGGCAATCATTATCACGCGGACGTTCCTGAAGATGATCCTTGGGACCCCGCTGGCCCGGAGCCACTTCCTGTTCAACGCGGACGAAGTGAAACGAACGACAGCGGCCGCGCAGCGCGCCACCGTGGCGACAGAGGAGTAGTTCACAATGCTCGACTTTGCAGGCAAGCGCTGGTGGTATCTCACCGTTTCATTGGTCCTCTTCCTGATCGCGGCGGTCGCGTTGGTGTTGTGGGGTCTCAAGCCCGGAATTGAGTTCACCTCGGGGACGTCATTCACGATCGAATTTAGCGAACGCGAGGTTTCGCAGGGTGACGTTCGGTCGGCGATGAAGGACCTCGGGCACGAAGAGGCTCGGGTGCAGGGAGCCGGCACCAACAAGTACCTCATCCGTACCGGGGAGATGGAAAACGCGCCGACCCTCGACGCCGCGGCTGGACCAGAAGTACCCGGGGAAATCAACACGATCGAAGACGGGCTGCGGGAACGCTTTGGCGCCCTGAACCGAACGAACTTCTCCACCGTTTCGGAGACGGTCTCTTCGGAAATCGCGCGCAACGCGACTCTCGCGGTGATCGCCGCGGCGCTCGCAATCCTGGCCTACATCTCGATAGTGTTCCGGGCGCTGCCGAAGGCCTGGCTGTACGGCTCAGCCGCGATCATCGCGGTCCTGCACGACGCCTTCATCATCCTCGGGCTGTTCGCATTCCTCGGCGAGTTTCGGGGGACCGAAGTCGATACGGCGTTCATCACCGCGATCCTGACGGTTATCGGATTCTCGGTACACGACACCATCGTGGTGTTCGACCGCATTCGCGAGACGGTGAAGAACGACCCGTATATTCCGTTCGAAGAAGCGGTGAACGCGAGCATGACCGAGACGCTCGCCCGTTCTATCAACACGTCGTTGGTTGTGGTGCTGACGGTGCTTGCGATGATGCTTATCGGCGGCGTGACTATCCGCAATTTCTTGCTCGTACTACTCGTCGGGATCATCTCCGGGACCTACTCCAGCATCGCCATCGCATCGCAGCTTGTGGTCGCGTGGGAAAACAACGACGTCGCCAAGTTCATCCGGCGGATGCGGGGCAAGAACCAGGACGACCTCGCGGCGGAAGCGGCCTGACCTCACGCCCCGGTAGGGAAGCGAGGCAACCGGCAACGTTCAACCGCCCGATGCGGCGCTACACGGTGGCGTCGCATCAACCAGCCTTCTCAGGGTTGACTACCCCTGAGGAGCGGCGACATTCGCCGTTCGATGTTCGCATCGGTGCTATCCCACGCCGGGATTGATCGGCGCGCTGGAGATCACTTCGGAACGTTCGAGTTCGGCGATTTCGGCGGCTGTCAGCCCAAGCAGGTCGCGCAGGATTTCGGTGTTGTGTTCGCCGAAGAGCGGGGCGTGGCGGCGCGGTGCCGGTTTGGCTTCGCGAAGTTGCCAGGCGCTGCGCGGTTGCTTCCACGCTGTCATGTTTGGGTGGGGCAGTTCGACCCAGAAGCCGCGCGCATCGAGGTGCGGGTCGTTGTGGATGTCGAGCGTGTTGAGGACGCGGCCAGCGGGGATGCCGGCCCTCGCCAGCAGTTCGAGCGTTTCCTGCGGGTCACGGTCTGTCAGAGCGGCGGAGAGGCGGCGGTCGATTTCCTCGAGGCGCGCTTCTTTTGGCACGCTTGAGAGTTCCTCTTCGAGGTCGACGGTCTTGCACAGCGAGCGCCATTCACCGGGAGTGCGCAAGGAGATCGCGAGCCACTGCTCGTCTCCGGCGCAGCGATACGCGCCCTGGGCGAAGTACAGTGCGTCCCGGTCGCCGCGATGCACGGGCTGTTCGTTGCGAAGCGAGGCGGCCACGAAGGCCTCGCCGATGAGTGTCGACATAACTTCGCGCTGGCCGAGATCGATGAACGTGCCTTCGCCGGTCTTCCGGCGCTGGATGAGGGCGAGGGCAACCGCGGCGGCGGCGGCTTTCCCGGCGACAGGATCGCCGTAGGAGAGGCCGGTCTTCATTGGCACTCCGTCGTCGCCGTACCCGGTCATGGAGGCGAGGCCGCTCATCTGCTCGATGATGGGGCCGAACCCGACCTGGTCACGTTCGGGGCCGGTCTTTCCGTAGCCGGCCATGCTCACCAGGATGATGTCCGGTTTGGCGGCCTGGAGGATCGCGTAACCCAGGCCGAGGTTATCGAGCACATCGGCGCGGTAGTTTTCGATGACGACATCGCACTTGGCGACCAGCTTCAGGAAGGCCTGCTTCCCGAGAGCCTGTGCCAGGTCGAGGGTCAACGATTTTTTGTCGCGGTTGTAGTCGTTGAAGTACCAGGAGCTGTTCCAGGGTTCCGGGTTGCCCGGCAGCGGGATGAGTGTGCGGATGTTATCCCAGGCGCGAGGCGACTCGATCTTGATGACCTCGGCGCCCATTTCGGCGAGCACGCGGGTGGCGAAGGGGCCAGCCCACATCATCGTCAGGTCCGCGACGCGGATGCCCTCAAGCGGAAGCTTCTTCACGACATCTCTCCCAGCCACTCGGCCATGACCTGTTCGGTGTCGGCTCCGGGGCGATGCAGTTCGCCGGGCACCCAGGGCAAACCCAGGAACGGCCGGCCGGGGACCATGGCGGTGCCTTCCGGGGTGGCGATGGCATCGAAGAAGTGGCGTTCGGCAAGGCTCGCGTTTCCCAGCAGGTCGTTGGGGGTCATCACGGCACCGAACGGCACCTTGTATTTCGCCCCAAGGTCGAGGATTTCGGCCTTGGTGTGTTCGGCGAACCAGCCGTACAACTTGGCCTGCAGCTCGTCGTCGTTTTCGGCGCGCTGGGTGACATCGCGGAAGCGCGGTTCATCGAGTTCCGGGTCACCGACGACCTTGAAGAACGCGGGGATCTGGCGTTCGAGGGCGCACACTCCGGCGAAACCATCGGCACAGGGGTATATGCCCCAGGAGGCGCGGACATGGTTGCCGGAACGCAGGCTGGCCGCGCCGTTGTAGGCGGCGCCGGGACCGTAGAGTTCGAGCATCCCGGCCATGCACTCCTGGATGGAGATGTCCACCCAGTCGCCTTCGCCGTGGACGAGCGAACCAAGATAGGCGGCTACGGCTGCCCCGAAGGCATTGATGCCGCCGAGGTAGAGCGCCTGGCTGCCTCCCGTGACCAGCGGTTCGCGCTGCGGCATGCCCGTTAGCGACATGATGCCGCCCATGGCAAAGGAGGTGATATTTGTTGCCTGGTTGGCCGCGTAAGGCCCATCCTGCCCGTACGGCGTGATCGAAACGACGACGATTGCGGGCTTCTTGCGCCTGAGGACCGCTGGATTGACACGGCGGTGAAACGAGCCGAGCTGATCGCCTTCGATGATGATGTCGGCTGCGAGAGCCAGGGATTCGACGGCGAAGGAAGCACTCACCCGGCGCTTCCCGGCGAGGAGGTAGACCTGTTCGTCGGGAGTCAGCGACTCGGAGTCCGGGTCGATGCGGACGACGTCGGCGCCGAAGCCTGCGAGCCACTTCGCCGCGAAAGCGACCGAAAGGTTGCCGCCCACTTCAAGGACGCGCACTCCCGTGAGGACCGGTTCACTCATGGGCGTGATTCTACGGGTCACGCTCTACCCAACAATGCCGCCCCGGAGTCAGCTTAAGGGGGCGTCGTCGAGCGGGGTGCGTGGGACATCCTCGGTCTCGTTCACCATGTGGTGGGCGAGCGGGCCGAGGCGTTCGAAGACGACGGCCTGGACTTCGTTCGAGACACCGCATTCCTGCCATGCTTCGCGCATGTACCGGAGCCAGCGGCCCGCGTGGAGGTCGCCAATGACAAAGGGAAAGTGGCGCATGCGAAGGCGCGGGTGCCCGTACATTTCCGAGTATGTGCCCGGGCCGCCAAGCCACTGCGCAAGAAAGAGCTTGAGCTTTTCCTTGCCGGGAGCGAGGTCTTCGGGATAGAGGCTGCGCATCTCCGTGTCGGGTTCGATGCGGCGGTAGAAGGCTTCAACGATGGCGGAGACGCCACTGGCGCCACCGGCGGCGGCGAAGATGGAGGTTGCTGGCTGGGTCACACGAACTCTTCCAGGCCGGCACTACCCACATTCACCAGATCCGATGGAATATCGTCGCCAAAGAGGACGGAACGCTCTCGAACCCAGGCGTTGTTTTCACCGGAGAAGACGATACCCGTGAAAGACGACGGATCGACCAGCCACGCCTCCGGGACACCGTTGCGCTCGTATACGGCGAGTTTTCGGTTGCGGTCGAATCGCCGGGTGCCGGGTGAAAGGACTTCGATGACGAGGTCGGGCGCTCCCATGACCCAGCGGTCGATGATGCTGAGGCGCTCCGGAGAAATGTAGGCGACATCGGGCTGGAGGACCGAGCCGTCCGGGAAGTGACAGTCCATGGGAGAAACTATAGCTTTTCCGCCCGCCGTCGCCTCGAAAGCGTGCATCTTCACTGCGAGTTGGAGAACGATGTCCTGGTGCCGCATTATCGGAGTCGGAGACATGTAAAGCCGCCCCTCTATCAAGTTGTATGGCTGGACGGTTTCCGGCATGGCGAGGTATTCCTCGGTGGTCACGCCTTCGCGGACGAGCACGGGCTCATCTTCCTGCTCAAGGTTGGCGAACTTCGGTTGGGCTGCCATTACAATCTCCGCCTTCATCGTATCACCCGTTTAGCGCGTAGCAGCAGGCTGCCGCTCCCGCTTCGCCACCTCGGCGCGGAGCATCGGGATAAGGTCGTTGCCGTACTCGGAGGCGTCGGCGAGTGGTTCGAAGCCTCGGATAAGGATCGTCGTCACGCCGGCATCGTAATAGTCCAGCAGGGAATCGACGACCTGCTCTGGTGTCCCGACAAGGGCGGTGGTGTTGCCGTAGGCGCCGACGGCGGCGGCGATGGCCGTCCAGAGACGCTTGTCGTGGATTTCTCCGCGGTCGGCAAGGGAGAGAAGCCTCTGCGAGCCGACGGCCTGCGGTTTGTAGGCTGCGGGTAGCGCGGTGACTCCCTTTCGGAGGCTGACGATGCGTTCGAGATAGTCGTGGGCTTTCTGCCAGGCGAGGTCCTCTGTGGCGGCGATGATGGGCCGGAAGGAAACGCTGAATCGCGGCTTTCGGCCGTACGCAGCCGCCAGGGCATGGACCTGGGAGATTTCTTCCTTCACGGCGCCGACCGGTTCGCCCCACATCATGTAGACATCCGCGTGCTTCGCGCCGACTTCACGAGCCGGGCCGGAGAGGCCGCCGAAATAAATCGGCACGTGTGGCTGCTGCAGGGGTTTCACCTCGGAGGACGCTTTGCGGAACTTGTAGAAGGCGCCCTCGTAGTCGAACGGTTCTTCGCTGGTCCATTCGAGCTTCATCACGTCGAGGTACTCGTCCGTGCGGCGGTAGCGGTCGTCGTGGCCGAGCCAGTCGCCATCGCGCTGCTGTTCGGCGTCGTTGCCGCCGGTGATGAAGTGCAACGAGACGCGTCCGTTCGAGAACTGGTCCAGGGTTGCCGCCTTGCGCGCGGCAAGCGTCGGGGCGACGAAGCCCGGGCGGTGGGCGATGAGGAAACCGAGCTTCGTGGTGAAGGAGGAAATGTAACTGGCGACTGAGAAGCCATCGGGGCCGCTCGAGCCGTAGCCGATGAGCACCTTGTCGAAGCCGGCGTCTTCGTGCGCGAGCGCGAACTCCTTAAGAAAAGCCGAATCGATGTGGCCGCCAACGAGGCTGGCCTGCGGGCCATCGAGCTCGGAGGCGGAGCGCGTGCCAACCATGCCAATCAGTTCAATGCTCATCGATGAACCTCCGAGGGGCAGACAATGATGACGGTGTTGCCAGACATTGTGCATGAATGCGAGCCGGTTTTGCGCGGACAGGCATCGCGGCGCGGCGAAACAGATTGTGCCGGTTCGTGGTGAGGCGCGTCAGTCGGCCAGGTGTTGCATCGCGTAGGTCGGGACTGGCCGGGCGATCCCCTTGAACTCCATGTCGCCGAGGTGTTCCGCGGTGGCCGCCCCGTTCAGCATGGTGATCACTCGCCCGGTCACGAGCACCTGACCGCCTTTTGCTTCTCCGCAGAGCCGCGCGGCCAGGTTTGTGACGGTGCCGATTGCGGTGTACTCGTAGCGCCCCTCAAAGCCTATCTGGCCACAAGTGGCGAACCCGGCCGCCACTCCCACGCCCATGCGAAGGTCATGGCCGCGGCGCAGCCATTCGACCGCGAGAGCGTCGGCGCGGTCGCGCATCCCCATGGCAAGCGCCACCGCCCGCCGAGCGGGGTCATCACAGGGAATCGGGTCGTTGAAGAACACCATCATCCCGTCGCCCGTGAACTGGGCCAGCGTGCCACCGAGTTCGAAAATCAACGGCCCGACGGCGTTGTGCAGTTCGGCGAGGACGGCCATCACGTCTTCTGGCTCCGACTTCTCGGAAAACGGCGTAAACCCCCGCAGGTCACAAAACAGCACCGTGATCTCCCGCCGGTGGCTCTTCAGCAGGTCGGTCCCGCCAGCGGCGATCACTTCGGCAAGCTGGGGCGGGATGAATCGTTGCATCAGGTTGAGGCGTTCCACTTCGCGCACCTGGTCGGCGACGCGCTGCTCCAGTTGGCGGTTCCAGGCTCGAAGCTCGACGGACTGGGCTTCCACGGTCGCGAGCAGTTCCTTCTCCGCGTCCCGCAGCCGCTTCTTCTCGATGCACGCGGCCACCCGCGCCTTCAGCAACACGGGGTCGAACGGTTTTGCAAGGTAGTCTTCCGCGCCTGCCTCGATGCAGCGCACCACGGAAGCCAGGTCATCCAACGCGGAAATCATGATCACGGGGATGTCCCGGATCGCCGGGTCATTGTGGTGGCGTTCGAGCACGGCGAATCCATCGAGCCGCGGCATCATCACATCCAGCAGGACGAGATCGATGTCGCCATGGGCCATCCGTTCCAGTGCCTCGATGCCGTCGCGCGCTTCGACCACGCCATAGCCCAAACGCTGCAGCCGCCGGCCAAGCACGTCTCGATTCGCCTCGTCGTCGTCCACCACCAGGATCGTTTCCAGGCGGCCCGGTCGCGGTTCGTGCACTGAGCCCGAAGTTCGCGACGCGCCCAGCGGGCCGCTCGTCAGCCGTGTTGCCAATTCTCCCAGGCGCACCGCCGCCGCCACCAGCCGGTCCAGGTCGGCAAGCGGGAGGGCGCCGGGCGCGGCTCGCAAGCCCGCCGCCGAAACCGAGAGCTCGACCGCCAGCTCGCCCAACAGCCGCGCTGAATCGGCCGGTGTACCGTCTTCGGCGAGCATGCCCGGCACCAGTTCGAGGACGCGCCGCGCGACGGCCCGGATCGCCGTCAGTTGCGC
>JANPDX010000232.1:0-5981 GCA_031431695.1 Dehalococcoidia bacterium | reverse complement strand
TGTCTGATACTGTCCTGTTCGAAACCCGCGGCGCCGTTGGCGTGATGACCCTGAACCGCCCGGAAGCGCTCAACGCGATGAACCCGGAAATGCTTGACACAATGTTCCGGGTGGCCGAGAGCGCAGCCGCGGATCCAGCTGTCCGATGCCTGGTGATCACAGGCAACGGCCGGGCATTTTCCGCTGGCGGCGACGTGAAGGGCATGGCTTCGAGGAGCGGCGGACAGCAAACCAGCGCACCGATCCTGAGTGGACTGGAAGCGCTCCGGCAGCAGGAAGAGATCTCGCGGCTGTTGTACGAAATGGCGAAGCCGACCATCTGTGCGGTGAATGGCGTGGCAGCGGGGGCGGGGCTCAGCGTCGCCCTGGCGGCTGACCTGCGCGTGATGAGCGACCAGGCGCGTTTCACGACGGCGTTTGCGAAGGTTGGTTTCAGTGGCGACTTCGGCGGGACGTGGCTCTTGCAGAGGCTCGTCGGGCCGTTGAAAGCAAAAGAGTTGTACTTCCTTTCGGACATGATCATCGCTCAGCAGGCGCTCGAACTCGGTCTCGTCACGAAAGTTGTCACACACGATTCCTTGATGGACGAGACAATGGCGCTGGCCGAGCGACTGGCTGCCGGGCCGACGCTCGCCTACGGCCGAATGAAGGAAAACTTCGTCTTTGGCGCGACGCATTCGTTCTCGGACACGCTAACGAAGGAAGCTGAGAACATGCTCGCCAGCGGCAAGACGCAGGATCATCTGAACGCGGCAAGGGCGTTCGTAGAGAAGCAGGCGCCGACGTTCGAAGGGCGCTGAGGCGGCGTGGTAAGCTGAGCCGGTGAAGACTTACCACTTTCCCGCGACACCGGACAAGGGCGGCACGATCACGTTGCCGGATGATGTCCGCGAAGCGCTGCGTCCAGATGTCGCGGTCGATATCGTTGTTCTCGTCCGCGATGGCGACGACGAAGCTGAGGACGAGGCCTGGCGGCGGATGTCGATTCAGTCATTCTTTGATGGCTACGATGAGACCGACGCCATCTACGACGAGATGTGAGCAGCGTGGCTAACTCAGGGGACGTCGTTCTGATCGACTTTCCGTTTTCCAATCAGGCCATGTCGAAACTGCGACCCGCACTCGTCATCGCTGACGCGGGCGACGGCGACCTGTTGCTCGCGCGCATCACCACACGACCGTCACTCGGATTAGCCGATCTTTTCGTTTCGGACTGGCAAGGCAGCGGATTGATGCAGCCGTCATGGGTTCGGCTGGCCAAAATCGCTCTGCTGGAAGGTGTGAAGGTGCGCCGAACAATCGGTAGCTTGAGTCCAAACGACGCGCGCGAGGCGCGCAAAGTCTTACTGAACTGGTTTCAATCGGCCTGGCCGCCGCCCGCCCGTGATCTCCGGGGCGATTCCGTTAGACTGGCGTGAATGACCTTGCCAGCCCGCATTGCTGAACCATTCGCCGCGCGAATCCTGCCGCGGCGATTGTTTTACGGCTGGTATGTTGCGATTGCCTGCGCCTGCCTGATGTTTGTGGGGGTCGGCGTCGGCTACTACGGGTTGCCGATCTTTCTCAAACCGCTGAAGGAAGCGCACGGCTGGAGCACGACGCAGGTCAGCGTGGCGCCCGCGATCTACTTCTGCGTTTCGGGACTGACTTCAGCCATCGTCGGGCCGTATGTCGACCGGTATGGACCGACACGATTCATGCTCATTGGCACCGTGATCAACGGCGTGAGTGCCGCGTTTATCGGGCTTGTGGACGAGCTCTGGCAGTTGTACGCCGTCTACTTCGTGTTTGCCGTCGCGTTCGGGATGTCGAGCTCTATCGCGGTGAACGCGATCATGACCCGCTGGTTTGTTCGAAAACGCGCGCTGGCCATGAGCATCTCCTCAACCGGCGTTTCACTTGGCGGCGTAATCCTCGCCCCAGTTGCCAGTCTGCTCGTCGATGCAGGTGGGCTCGAGTTGGCGACCCCGATTCTTGGCGCGCTCGTGCTCATCGTTGCGCTGCCGGTGATCATCCTCGTCGTATCGTGGGAGCCGGGACTCATGGGCCTTGGACCGGACGGTGATTCAGCCGGGATGATTCGTGCGGCGGCCGCTCGGCCAGAGATGGCTGCCCAGTACCGCACCTGGACGCGACAAGAGGCGATGAGGACAGTCGGGTTCTGGGCGATTTTCATCGCCTTTCTTCTCGTGTTGGTGGCGCAAACAGGGTATGTGATTCACCAGGTGAGCTTCCTCGAAGACCGCCTGGGGTCGCGCAACGAAGCCGCGCTCACACTGAGCGTTACCGCCTTCGGCAGCATCGTGGCGCGCCTGATCGTGGGAATCTTCGCTGACGGCATCGACCGGCGCCTGCTCACCGTCGTGCTGTTCGTGGTCCAGGGGACGGCAATCCTCTTGATCATCCACATCGAAAACATCGCGGCGACGTGGGCGCTAACCCTCATCTTCGGGTTCACTATCGGCAACGTGTACATGATGCAGTCGCTGCTGGTGGGCGAGATTTTCGGTATGGTCTCGTTCGGGGCGGTTTTTGGGCTTATTTCGCTGGCTGGCCAGGCTGGCAGCGGGCTTGGCCCGATTGGCGTGGGGATCCTGGAAGACCAGACCGGCGGGTACACAGTGCCGTTCACGGTGGCGGCTATCTTCACTTACCTGGCGGCGGTGGCGGTGCTGTTCGCCCGCCCGGTGAAGGCGCCCGAGGTGGTCGCGGGTGCGGCAGTGCGGGGCGAGAGCCCGGCGGGCGGGGAGTAGGGATTAGTAGCGAACCATTCCGCCTGCGAAATGCTGCATATCGCGCTGGTTCCGAGTGTACAGCGACAGGCTGGCGTGAAGGGCGGTAGACCCGATCAGTGCGTCACTGGTCAATTGCCGGATGCGCGAGATTGGGAAGGCCCGAAGGGATAGCCCCGCCAATTCAGCGATTGCCCCCGAAAGCGGTATCTCGTCCATGAGCTCGATCGTTCCTCGCAGAGCCTGTTCTTCGGCAAACGTAGAGAACTGGCTCATCCAAAGTTCGGTGATGGTGATTGGTGAATAAAACGCCCGAAAGTTGCCGCTGACAATGTCGCGCCAAATAGCCACAGCCCCAAGATCCCCGCGGAGGAGATCGATGAAGAATGTCGTATCGAGCAGTCCCTCACGCACGTCCGGCCGTTGAGCTCCACATTTTCTTTCGCAACTGCCGCACCCAAACCTCCCCGGGAGGCAGGTCGGGCCGACTGCCAATCCCGCGCTCGGCTGCAGCGATGGCCTCCTCCCGCGTCATGCGGGCTGGCATGGGCGAAGGGATTAGTTCATCACGGGGCGTCTTCTGGGCGGCCATAGAGACAATCTTACCTGACGCCTCATTCCGATTGCCAAATCGCACATTTACTGGAGTCCGCTTTCGGCGCGCTCCGGCTCAATCTCCAACACTCGAACGCCAGCCGCGGTCAGCTGTCGCCCCCACTCTTTTTGGACTGTGCGCGCGTGGCGTCCTTCGTCTCCCGGGTGGGCCGTCAACGGATACTTGAAGCAATTGAACTCGAACCTTTGCTCATCAACAGAGATTGAAAATTTGGCGCGGGGCCATTCAATCACGGCGTGGTCGATCTCGGCCGCAGGCCACTCGCACGATTCGCCTTCATGCGGGACGAAGCAGAGGATCCCATCCCTGAGCGAGAGTCTGCCCCAGGATTCGTGACCCTTCGTGACCACTAGCCCGGCGAAGCTCTCGTAGTCTCCGAGCGGTGGCTTCGGATCTGGCCGTAGTCGTCCCCAGATGATGCCGATTGGGAAGATCAGCAGGACGCTTCCAAGCACGATGAAGACCAGGTTCGTCGCGAGACTTGCGAGAAATACCGGTTCGGGCTCCGACAGTCCCAACCTAGTTCACCCGGCGCTCGACGCCCTTCCAGTATGCCTCGCGGATGAGGAACTTCTGGAGCTTGCCAGTGACCGTGCGGGGCAGCGTTTCCACGAAGTCGATCGACGTTGGGCAGCGGAAGTGGGCGAGGTGCTGGCGGCTGAAGGCGATGATCTCGTCTTCGGTTGCGGTCATGCCTTCGCGCAGGACGACGAGCGCCTTCGGGGTTTCACCCCACTTCTCGCTGGGCACGCCGATGACCGCGCATTCGAGCACCGCCGGGTGCAGGTAGAGGGCGGCTTCGACCTCCGGCGAAGAGATGTTCTCGCCGCCGGAGATGATGACGTCCTTCTTGCGGTCGACGATGTTGACGTTGCCGAACTCATCCCAGACGCCGAGGTCGCCGCTGTGGAAGTAGCCGTCGTAGATCGCCCTGGCCGTCTCTTCCGGCTGCTCCCAGTAGCCCTTGAGGACGACGTTCGAGCGCGCGCAGACTTCGCCAACCGTGGTGTTGTCCATCGGCACGGGCTTGCCTTCGTCATCGAGCACCTGGATATCGACGCCGATAGCTTCGACGCCGGCACGGGAACGGCGCTGGAAGTCGGAGCCATCCGGGTTTTGATAGTCGGGGCCGGAGACGGTGAGGATCGGCGCTGTCTCGGTGAGGCCGTAGATCTGGATGAACTCCCAGCCGATTTCCTTCTCGAGCCGCTCGATGAAGGCAGCAGGAGGCGGCGCACCCGCGACCGTGAACCTCGGCCGGGTTGTCACCGTGTAGTTCGCCTTATCGGGAAAGTTCAGGATAGTGCTGAGCACGGCCGGGGCCATGCAGGCGAAGGTGATCTTCTCGTCCTGGATGAGCTGGAAAATGTCGGCGCCGACTACGGCACGGAGGACGACGTGGGTGCCGCCCATGGCGGTGACGGCGAAGGGGCCACCCCAGCCGTTCGCGTGGAACATCGGCAGCGTCCAGAGCTCCCGGTCTTCGTGTGCGACTCGCAGATGAGCGATGAAATTGTAGGCGTTGATGTAGACGTTGCGGTGCGTGAGCATCACGCCCTTGGGGCGCGCCGTCGTTCCGGAGGTGTAGTTAATCGAGGTCGTGTCGTTCTCGTCCTGCGCGACAAACGGGGTCATGGTCTTCGGCTGGCTGGCAACCATCTTGTCCCAGTCGGTCCAGCCGGACGGCGTCTCGGCGGGAGTGCGCGGGTCGGCGACAATCCAGTGCTCGACGGCTTTTAGGTTCGGGCGGATTTCGTCCATGACTTTCGTGTACTCGTAATCGACGAGTACGGCCTTCACACCGGAGTGGTTGATGATGAACTCGTGGTCGCTGGCGACGAGGCGGTAGTTGAGCGGCACCAGGATCGCGCCGATCTGGGTGACCCCGTAGTAGCTCTCCATGAAGTAGTGGCTGTTCGGACTGAGGATGCAGACGCGGTCGCCCTTCTTGATCCCGAGTGCGAGCAGTGCGTGGCCGAGCTGGTTGCAGCGTTCCTGGTACTCACGGTAGGTGAACCGCTGCGGCCCATCGACGATGGCTTCCTTGTTGGGATAAATCTTCGCGGCGCGGCGCAGGAAATCGTTGACGAGCAGGGGTACTTCCATGGGAGGCCTCCGGGGCGTTCGAGAGTGCGGAGCGATTCTAGCAAATGCGCGGGGCCCTCACCCCCCAGCCCCCTCTCCCGACGCTGCGGGAGAGGGGAGCTTCTTGCCGGATGTGACGAGCGGCAGGGTGCCGTTGGCGATGGTTCGAACGTCAGGAATAGTTTTTTCACGTTTTGAGTGCGTTCGAGCGCGTTGGGAGCGCGAACGGAGCGCGTTGCATTCACGTTCTGCGTTAGGTTCGGAACGTGGGGCGAACGTTTCTTTACCTCGGGCGCGCCTTGCCGGAGTGTCCTACGCAGGTCGCAGGGGCAGTGGATGTCGAGACGGAGAGAGCACATCAGTCCAACCGTGTCATCCCGCTCATACACCGCCAAGCCCTGGATGGCCCATCGAACCTGGCTATCGACGCGCTGAAGCTGGGCGGCCGGAGGCGAAGCGCGCAATCTCGAGGCAGAGGGCTTCGACGCCGCGGCGGGCGACGGTGATGAGCGGCAGGTCACGCGGGCGCTGCTCGGTGAACGCTTGCG
>JANPDX010000231.1:0-2809 GCA_031431695.1 Dehalococcoidia bacterium | reverse complement strand
CTTCCTTCGATGATACTCCGGGGCGCAAGTGGCGGAGGTGGCCGTTGGGACAATGCTGCGGCGCAGGTGGATAGAACGCAGAGGCGCGGAGGATTCGAGTGTGCCAGCGTCGTGGATGAGAACTCCGCGCCTCCGCGTTGGTTTCGTGGTCACGGGTTGGTGCGTGGACGACCTGGTGGTGGTCGGGCGGCATCTTCGCGGTGCCGACCGAGCGAGAGCTGCCGCTCTCGCCTCTGACAGGCCGTGTCTCTGTGGTGAAAATTCCCTAGAATTTCGCAATGGCTCATTTGCAGTTTCCCGATGGCTTTCAGTGGGGCGCCGCCACGGCCGCCTACCAGATCGAGGGCGCGTACAACGAAGACGACCGCGGCCTTTCGATCTGGGATACGTTCACGCACCAGCCCGGCACTATCCAGGACAGGACGACCGGCGATGTGGCCTGCGACCACTATCACCGCTACAAAGAAGACGTCGCCCTGATGGCGAGCCTTGGGCTGCAGACTTACCGGTTCTCGGTGTCCTGGTCGCGGGTGATGCCGTTTGGCAAGGGGGCTATCAGCGAGAAGGGCCTCGCGTTTTACGACCGGCTGATCGATGCGCTGCTCGAGAAAAACATCGAGCCGATGCTGACGCTCTATCACTGGGACCTGCCGCAGTCGCTGCAAGACCTTGGCGGCTGGGCGAACCGCTCGGTGACCGACTGGTACGCGGACTACGCGAAGCTGCTGTTCGAACGCTACGGCGACCGCGTGAAGAAATGGGTGACGCTGAACGAGCCGTACATCTTCACGGATATCGGGCACCGAACCGGGGTCATGGCGCCGGGGATCAAGGATTTGGCGATCTACGGGCGGGCCATCCATCACGCGCACCTGGCGCACGGCAAGGCGGTGCAGACGTTTCGGGCGAGCGGCATGAAGGGCGAAATCGGCCTGACCAACGCCAACTCTAGCTACGAGGCAGCGGACGACACGCCTGAGACAGCCGCCGCCGTAGAACTCGCTCGCGACTTCGATTCACGGCTCTTCCACGGACCGATCTTCGGCAAGGGCTATCCCCAGAGCGTGTTGAAATACCACGAGTCGCGGAATGCGGCCTTGCCGATCGAGCCGGGCGACATGGAGATCATCGCGAGCCCGACCGACTTCCTCGGGACGAACCTGTACTCTCGCAGCCTCATCCAGGCTTCGCCCGGCCGGGGCGTCGGGTTCGCCTACGCTGCGCCCCGGTTGCCGCTGCTGCCGATGGGCTACGAAGCGGCGCCGCACTCGCTCGGCGATTTCGTGCGCTGGGTTTCGAAGGAGTACGACCGCCCGAAGATCTACATCACCGAAAACGGCGTCTGCGACAACACGGAGCCCGGCCCGGACGGCCAGGTGAACGACACCACGCGGATCGAGCTGCTCGGAGGTTTCCTGAAAGGGCTCCACGGGGCCATCCAGGATGGCTGCGACGTGCGCGGGTATTACCAGTGGTCGCTGTACGACAACTTCGAGTGGGCCTTCGGCAACACCAAGCGCTTCGGGATGGTCTACACGGATTTCGACAGCCTCAAGCGCATTCCGAAGAGGAGCGCGGCATGGTATTCCGAGGTGATCCGGAGGAACGGGGTGGAGGGGTAGCGCTCAGTCCCGGGGTAGCAATTCTGCTCTCCCGACTCGTGCCTCACGGGCGAGGGGAGTTGCGAATGGGAGTCGAAGGCCGTGGCGGGGTTGCGCCGCTCGGGGCGGAGATCCGAGGGGTTGGTGGTAGGCGCGCCCCTTCGTGGGTCCTTCCGGGGAAGGACGGCATGCATGCAAAGGCGCTGGACACCGAATGGCCACTATCCGGGACCCAACTGGTTACCGTTGACAGCCGGTGCCGCATCGATAACTAGTTGGACACCGTAACTCGCCGATGTGGCGAATTGGTTGCGGGAAAGGGGGACTGCTCATGGGATCGTCGATCGTTACTAACGTCGCTGCCCTCAACGGCCAGAGAAACCTCAACGGCACCGGCATGAAGATGGGCAAGGTGCTGGAGAAGCTCTCCAGCGGCTACCGCATCAACCGCGCCGCCGATGACGCGGCCGGCCTCGGTATCTCAGAGAAAATGCGCGCCCAGGTCCGCGGCAACAGCCAGGCCATCCGCAACGCTCAAGACGGGATCTCGATGATTCAGACCGCTGAAGGCGCCATGGACGAAGTTCACGGCATCCTGCAGCGTATGCGCGAACTGGGCGTCCAGGCCGCCAACGACACCTACGACACGGCCGCCCGTACCTCAATCGGTACCTAACTGGTGCAGCTCCGCTCGGAAATCGACCGGATCGCGAACGCCACCCAGTTCAACGGTCAGAGTCTCATGACGGGTTCGTTGACGGGAACTGTCGCGGGAACCTACATGGCCAACCTGGTGTTCAATGACGATATTGCGACCTCTTCGATAGTCAGCGAGCTCTCCGTGGCGAACGCGGCGCCGGGAACCTATAACTTCACCTACAACGCAGCAACCGATGCGCTCACGCTGACCGCCCCGACCGGTGCGGCACAGGTGATGACCCTGCAGGCGATTGGGGTGGGCGGGTCACAGACGCTCGACTTCAACCAGCTGGGCATCCGTCTCACTCTGGCATCGACAGCCGGCGACACGGCGGACGCCCTTGGAGCCAGTCTTGCCTCGGAAGGGGGCATCGTTGTCGCTGGTTCGGGTGCTGCCAAGCTCCAGGTCGGCGCCAATACCACCGCCTACGACACGATGAACATTGCGTTCAACGACGTCCGCGCCACCCAGGCCCTCGGCCTCAACCTGCTCAGCGCCGGCGCCGTCG
>JANPDX010000230.1:0-2283 GCA_031431695.1 Dehalococcoidia bacterium | reverse complement strand
CCCTGGGTGCTGGAGGCGCTGCTCTTTGTCGCCGAAGAACCACAGCCGCTCCAGTCGCTCGCTCGCGCCGCCGGAGTCAGCGACGCCGCCGCCCGCAAGGCCCTGAACCAGCTTTCCGCCGATTACGAAGCGCGCGGCCTGCGTGTCCTCGAAGACAGCCAGCGCTACCAGCTCGGCGCAGCCCCCGCCTATGCGCGGTACATCGAGAACATGCTCGGAACAGGCCCCGGCCAGCGCCTGACTCGTGCCACCCTTGAGACGCTCACGATCATCGCCTACAAACAGCCCTGCACCCGCGCCGAAATCGAGGCCATCCGCGGCGTCAACAGCGACCGCCTGGTCGCCATCCTCGAACAGCGCGCCCTCATCGAGAACACGGGAACGGGAGACGGCCCCGGCCGGCCCAAGCTCTACCGCACCACCATGCGCTTCCTCGAACACTTCGGCATCAGCAGCCCCCGCGACCTCCCACCCCTCCCCGACGCCCCCCTCGAACCCATGGTCAACGCCGAAATGTAGTTGCGGGTCTTGTACCCGCTCGGCGCCATGCGCCCAACGTACCCGCGACTCCACTCCGGCGATCTTCGAAAATGCTGCGATTGCAGGATGGAACTCGCTCAGCGAATCACGATTGATCCGGAAAAGTGCGGTGGCCGGCCCTGCATTCGCGGCATGCGCATCCGCGTCATCGACATCCTCGACATGCTGGGTTCGGGCATGGTCGAGGCCGAGATCCTTGAAGATTTCACGTACCTCGAACACGAGGACATCCTCGCATCTCTGCAGTTCGCTCCCTGCTTGACGCAACGACCATTGGTGTCCCGACGGTCGGATCTAAGATTAACTACCCCTTCTTCAACCCCTCGTAATCCTTCAGCGCCTGCCGAATTACCGCCAGAGCCGTCTCGCGCCCCTTGAATGGGTCGACTACCACTTCCTTTTCCTCCAGCACCTTGTAGTCCAGGAAGAAGCGGTGGATTTCGAGCATCGTGTGCGGCGGCGCTTCGGCAAGTTCATGGATATGGCTGACCGATGGGTCGTTCGCGTTGACGGCGAGGATCTTGTCGTCGGCCCTCCCCTGGTCGCGCATGTGCATCACACCTATCGGGCGCGCGAACACCATGGTCAGCGGGTGTACCGGCTCTTGCCCAAGCACCAGCACATCCAGCGGGTCTCCGTCGTCGCAATAGCTGCGCGGGATGAATCCGTAGTTCGCCGGATAGTGCACTGAGCTATACAGCACGCGGTCCAGCTTCAGGATGCCCGTCGCCTTATCCAATTCGTACTTGTTCTTGCTGCCCGACGGTATTTCGATGATTACCGGCAAGTGCGTTTCGATGTCGGCGAGGTCAACCGGGATATCGTGCCAGGGATGCATGTCGCTTCGCTCCTCAACGGTGATTCGGTGGCCTCGAGTGTAGCCCGCCTGTGCCAACCGGGTATGCGCCATCGCGCGCCGCCGCCCTAGCCTCGCCCCATGCCTACCCTCACCGATATCCGCGAACGCGTCCGCCGCGACCTCTCCGATATGTCCGAAACTGCCTGGCCCGATGACCAGCTCGACCGCCACATCGCCCACGCTCTCTCTGACCTCAGCCTCGCCATCCCCCAGGAACTCTCCACCGACCTCGCGACGACTCCCGCGAGCCGAGACATCTCGATAACTGCCGTCGAAGGGCTGATCGATGTCGAGACCGTTGAGTTCCCGATTGGGCAATTCCCTCCGTCGTATCCCGGGTTCGCAAGCTGGGCCCAGGTGCTGACGCTTCACGTGGAGACTCCGCCCGATGGCGGCGACGCCCGCATTTTCTATACCGCCACACACCAGCTTGATGGCACCGGTTCCACGCTCTCGGAACACCTCGCCGAAATCCTGACAACCGGCGCAAGCGCCTACGCGGCCCTCGAACTTTCCGCCGGGACTTCGAACACTATCAACCTCAACCCGGCCGCCGCCGAACACTACGCCGCCCTCTCCCGCGCCCGCCTCACCGCCTTCCGCCAGCTCCTCCACACCTACGGCCGCAAGAACCGCGTCCGCTCCCGCCGCCTCTACGTCCCCGCCTGACCCGCGACCCATCGGGAGCGGATCCCGGGCTCACCATCAAAGCTCTGGCCAACACCACCAGCGCACCACCAGCGCCCCACTGAACCGCGACCCATCGGGAGCGGATCCCGGGCTCACCATCAAAGCTCAGCCCAACGGAAGAGCACACGACACATCTCCCGACTCTGAAGAGACGCTGGGTGAGCGGATCCCGGGCTCACAATCAGAGCTGGGGG
>JANPDX010000229.1:0-5838 GCA_031431695.1 Dehalococcoidia bacterium | reverse complement strand
CGAGAGTTCGAGGACGCCACGAGGCGGATGAGAAGTTCTGCTTCTTCCTGGAGCGACGCAACGACCGCCGTTGTCGGCTGCACGACACCGTCCACTATGGCTTCGAGGTAGCCCGAGATGTTATTGAGCGGCGTACGAAGCGCGTGAGCAACGTCGCTTGCCATCTGTTTCCCAAGGTTCTCGTTGCGCTCGATGCTGGCGGCCATTGAATTGAACGCGTGGCCAAGGGTGCCAATTTTATCCTGCGAAACAATATCGACTCGTCGCGAGAGGTCGCCAGTTTCGAGGACACGGGCGGCTTCCGTGAGCGCTTCGACGGGGCTGGTGATGCGGCGTGACAGCCAGAACGCCGCCACGAAAGAAACACCGGCGACGGCAAGGGCAGCGACGGTGACCTGGCGGTTGATGGTTGCGACGGTGTTCTTGCGGTCCTGTTCGTAGGCTTCGAGGAAGCCTCGCTCGGCCTGGATGGTGTACACCTGCCCATCGCCGGGGTCGAAGGTCACCGGCTGACTCTTGGGGTCGAGGTCGATCTCCGTGGTGAAAAACGAGAAGTCCGCATCGGGTTGGTCGGGATTGGTGGGGCCGCCGCCGGCGCGTTTCACCTGGGCGATCTGGAATTGGAGCCGGCGGTCAAGGTTGCTATCGCTGGAGATGCGGGCGGCCACGGCGACGGACGCAAGCGCGATGACCGGGACGGCGAAAAGCACGAGCAGCAGGCGCAGGCGAAGGCTATGACGCATCCCGGTACTCGGAGAATCGGTAGCCGAGGCCGTAGACGGTCTCGATGTAGGTGGGCCGCTCCACATCGCGCTCGATCTTCTTGCGAAGGTTGCGAATGTGCGCGTCGATGGTCCGTTCGAGGCCCTCGTAGTTGTAGCCGAACGCCTTTTCCAGGAGTTCCAGGCGGCTGAAGGCTTTGCCCGGTTCCCTGGCCATCGTCAGGAGCAACTGGAATTCCTTGCGCGTGACGTGAGCATTCTGGCCCTCTACGCGGACTTCGTGGCGGCGGCCGTCGATCGTCAGTTGGCCAAACTCAAGTTCGCCGACCTCGGGGATCTCGTTGGCGCCCTTCCGCCGAAGAACGGCCCGGACGCGAGCGACGAGTTCGCGCGGGCGGAACGGCTTGGTCACATAGTCATCGGCGCCGAGATCGAGTGCGCGAAGCGTGTCGGCTTCATCCGTGCGGGCCGTGACGAGGATGATGCCGACGTCGGAGTCCTCGCGGATGAGACGGCGGACTTCGAGTCCGTCCAATTCGGGCAGCATGACATCGAGCAGGACGAGGCCCAGGTTGCTTCTGCGGGCGAGTTCGAGCCCTTCACGTCCGTTGCGCGCGACAGTGACCGGGTAGCCATCACGGTCGAGGTACAACCGGATAAGCTCCGCCGTTTTGGAGTCATCTTCGACGATGAGGATCCCCGGCTTTAAAGCGATACCCTGGCGAATGTCATCCCGCTATACTAAGGCTCCTGAAAGTTTTCTTGGCCTGCTTCCCCGATGTTGACGCCCGGGGAAGCAGGCGAGGGAACCACCGGCACGACGACCGGTTGAGCGCACAGTACGCGCGCGACTGCGAAGAAGTTATGAAGATTCTCGTTGGTTCCGAAACGTTCTCGACATCGCACTAGCCTGATTTTCGCGGCCTTTACCGTGTGCGGTCGGGTACATTCATGCCTCGGACGATAGCTGAAGCACGGCGATGGAACGCGCGGCACCCGAAGGCGCACTCAGGTCAACGGGCAGAACTGTGGTCGGACAATCCGGGCACGAGCCCCGGACGACGCGAAGCGTCGCCACCTCCACTACCCAGTCATGCGACGGGTGTGCCAGAAGGACGATGGCGGTCATCGGGTCACCTGAAGCGGGCGAGGCCGCTGTTCCGACCAGCCGCCGTTTCGAAGGCGACCGCTCTGATCAGCCTCCCAGCCGTTCTGAAAGAGGCGTTCGAGCCCGCACTCGCACGAACCAGGGGATCTCGGGCCCGACTGCTCCTCGATGCGCCAGCGATGGCTATGCAGTGCCGGCATCGGCGACTCCAACGGCTTGAGATCCGCCAGAATGGCGACTTCGGAAGGCCGTGGCGTGATTTTCCTCATGCTTCGCCGCCGAGATCGGCGGGCGCACCCGCAGCCTTGTCGCCGGCGTCGCTTACCGACTGGGCTGTCGAGGCGGCTCGAGTCGCGTTGTCATCGATGTTCTCCATGGATTGTGAACGATTGTCCGGAGTCCGCTTGAATCGCAGGGCTGCTCGGTGAAAGAGTTCAGTGAATGATCGCATGAAACGCACCGCTTTCGTTGGATCGAATGGGTTCTCGTGAGCCCGGTGAATGAGCTATTCGGGACGGTTTGAACCGCCTGCGGCGGCCGAACGGACGCGACCGTAGCAAGTAGGGCAGACCGGACGCGATGCCCAAAACTACCTCGGCGCGACGCCCGCAACCCGCTGCGCAGAAATTCTGCCAATGCCGACCTGGACGGACGGAAGCACTGGTCCGTTCGCGCAAACGGGGCCATCGATGGGCGGGGGACAGACGGGAGTCAGCGATTTCATTTCTTCACCGTAACACACTTAGTGATCCTCCCGCATTCCGTTTACGCATGATTCACGACAATTGCCCGTGGGCCGCAGTGGTGAATGATCTGGCTATTCGCAGATCGACCGGGTGTAAGGTGGAACTAGTTCTACGAGGACTCCCCTGAAGGAGAACTGCTGCCAACCCTAACTTCCGTCGCCGATATTGACCTGCGTCCGCTCGCTGGAAAGAGTTACTTCAGCGCGCAGCGGGAGTGGTCTGAAGAGTTCATCTACTTCGTGATGGTGGACCGCTTCCACGACGACTCGACGCGGAAACCGGTGGCCGGCCTTGAGAGATCCGAAGGCGTGGTTACTGGCGACGACTTCTACGGTGGAACACTCAAGGGAGTGACGAACCATCTGGACTATATCGCTGGCCTGGGGTGTACCTGCATCTGGCTGTCGCCGGTCTTTGAAAGCAACGGTGGCGCTTACCACGGCTACAACATCAACAACTACCTGGGCATCGACCCGCACTTCGGCACCACTGAGGACCTGAAGCACCTGGTCGATGCCGCGCACGAGCGAGGCATGCGGGTCATCTTGGACGTGGTCCTCAATCACTCGGGGGACAACTGGAGCTACCCGGACGACTACCGGTACTACTACTCAAAAGATGAGCGCTTCGCCTTCGGTTCGTGGCGAAGAGACGACCGGCCGATTCCAACAGAATTGCGCAACCCGGCCTTCTACCATCGGCGCGGCGAGATCTCGAGTTCGGACGGCTTCGACGCGGCGCCCGAAGCACAGCATGGCGACCTGTTTGGGCTGAAAAACTATGTGAGTGACGACGACGCGGCGGCTTCGGAACTGATCGAAGTGTTGATACGGACGCACTGCTACTGGATTCGCGAGACGGATATCGATGGCTTCCGAGTGGACGCCGCCAAGCACATGGGCGCGCTCGCGTGTGCCCGGTTTGCGTCAGCGGTCCGCGAATACGCCTACAGCCTCGGCAAACGAGGCTTCTTCCTGTTCGGCGAGGTGGCAAGTTCGGAAGACGAGGTCATCGACGAATATCTCGACCAGTACGCCTCACATCTTGATGGCGGCGGAACGGTGTTCTTCGGACTCGACTCGGTCCTGGACTTCCGCCTCAGTGCGTATCTGCCGGGAGTGCTCAAGGGTCTCCAGGACCCCCGACCGTTGTTTGAGCGCGTTGAAGCGCAGCGGTGGCGCGCCATGAGCCGGGGACAGTCTGGCCGGTTCCTGGTGTCATTCATCGATAACCACGATGCGTTCTGGCAGAACGGCGGACGGTTCGCGAACTCCGCTCCCGACGCCCAGGTGATCGCAGCGATGGGCTACCTGTTGTGTGCCCTCGGCACCGCCTGCATCTACTACGGTACAGAACAGGGTTTCGCTGGCAGCGGCGGGGACAACGAAATGCGGGAGGCAATGTTCGACCGTGAGAGCCAGGGGGAGAGCCTCCTCAACCCCGATTGCCACATCTACCAGGAAATTGCACGGCTCGCGGGGATCGTCCGGGAGAATGCAGTCCTCCGTTTTGGGCGCATGTACTTCCGCGAGATTTCTGGCAACGGCGACGACTTCGGCCTGCCGTATGGCACCGCGTACACGCTGGCGTTTTCGCGCGTGCTCTATGGTCGCGAGGTGTTGGTCGCCTACAACGTCTCAGGGGAGGCACGAAGCGACCGTGTACTCATCGACCGGCAGATTCACGGGGCAGGTGGCACCCTTCGCTACCTTTATGGTGCGGAGGGCTCGGTACCTATCGTGGCGGGCAGCGACGACTGCTCCCGATATGTCCGTCTGAACCTCGCTCCGCATCAGTTTGTGATCCTCGAGTAGCGCGGCCGACCGGGCTGAGGATTTCATCGCGTAGAACTGGGAATTTCTATTCGTGATACACTCCGTCGAGATCGTGGTTCAGTCCTGTGGGCGACCCATGATCTCGAACCGAATTCATGGGTCGCCGTGATGGTGTCCCCCGAAAGTTGGTAACCACGATGGGTGACAAGAGCCCGAAAAACGCCAAGAAATCCGTGAAACAGAAGTCCGATGCGAAGTCCGCTAAGGATATGAGGAAGCAACAAGAACAGGCGCCCACAGCGCCGCGGCCGTCGTAGCGGCGAGAGGCACCCCCTACGGGTTCGCCGTCGTCAGGGTTCGTTGATTTGCGCTTGACGATAATGATCGCTGATCATCAACGTCCTTGTGACAACATTTAGGTCGAACCGAACACTCATTGTCTGGATCCGGCGCGGCGCGTTGGCTATTTTGATGGTCGCGAGTGCGTTGCCGGTCTCGCTGGTGCTTGCGCGCGTCTACACGGTGGAAGAAGGGGACACGCTTTCCTCGATAGCGGCGTCGTTGGGGGTCTCGGAGGTCGAGCTCGCCGAGCAGAACGACATCGACGACCCGAACTACATCTCCGTGGGGCAGACTCTGCGCATCGGCGAAGGAGGCCCCGCGGTGGCCGCCCCCTCGGGCCGGACGCACACCGTAGCCGCCGGTGAAACGCTCTCGTGGGTCGCCGGCTTTTACGACATTGGACTGGAAGCGTTGCTTTCGGCAAACGGGATCGAGAACCCGGACTATCTCTACGAAGGCCAGGTGCTGGAGCTGCCCGCGACGAAGTACATGCCGGCGCCGGTGAGCCGGGCGGAAACTGAGTGGATTTTGCGCGCGGCAGCGAATGAATTTGGGGTGCGCCAATCGCTCATCCTGGGGCTGGCGTGGCTGGAAAGCGGCTGGAACCAATCGATGGTGAGCTGGACCGGTGCGATGGGCGTGATGCAACTGATGCCGGGAACGGCCGAGTGGGGGCTTGAATACCTCGCGCCCGACGCGACGGAGTGGCGAACGAGCACCGGGGACAACGCACGGCTGGGGACGGCGGTGTTCGCGCACATGCTGGCGCAGGCCGGTTGGGACACCGAGCTGGCGCTCGCGTTCTATTACCAGGGCTGGCGAAGCATCGAAATATACGGAATGTTCGAGGACACGTACCAGTACGTGGCGAACGTCCTGTGGCTGGCCGGGGAGTTCGAGTAGGGCAGGGATTGGTTATTTGACGAGGGCGCTGTAGGCCGACGGAATCCGGTCAGTGACGACGTTCGTGCCCGGGGCCATGTCTTTCCAACGGGAAAGGGCCTTGTTGACCTGGGCGGCCACGGCGGTGGCACTTCCTTCCGGGACAACAGCGAGCGGTGCGCCGGTGGGTGCGACGACCATTCCGCCACCGGGCCAGGCGGCAGCGGTGTAGACGCGATTCTCGTCGCTGCGGGTGCGGATGA
>JANPDX010000228.1:0-4677 GCA_031431695.1 Dehalococcoidia bacterium | reverse complement strand
TCATTTTGCAGAGCGCGAGGCGGGCCATTCGAGTCAACTGCTCAGGGAAGCCTGCCCCGTCCCATGCCGTATTGAGATCGTCGAATGTCAAAGTCGCAGAGTTGTGGATAACTTCGATGCTGGTCTCCAACAAGTCGGGGTAACCGTTCGTTAGGTCCTTCTTCGCAGCCTCGACCTGTCGTCGGAACTCATACCGGTCCTCGGGCGAGAGGATGTCTTCGCTTAGTGCGAGGCGATCGAGAACAATCTTTCGAAGTTCGAAGTCGACGTCGTCGCCGCCTAGCCAGCGATTGCCCTCGGACGCCAGCACCTCGATACCGGAGCCGGCAGACCGAACATCGATGATTACCAGGTCGGTGGAACCTCCCCCGATGTCGATAACCAGGTAACGCCCCTCTTGAAGTCCTGAAGCTATACGAAGGGTCTTAGCGGCAAGCACTGGTTCTTCGCGCAGCGCGCCGGGGCCAATGGATAGCCCAAAACCACCGCCCACGGCCGACGCCATCATTTGGCGAGCCGACAACCCCCAATCGACCGGGCAAGCCGCAACCAGCGATGCTTTCGGCGGGATTACGAGTTTGGCCGTTTCGCGCGCTCCGGCGACCGCGCGTGCAATCACTTCCTCAAGAAACACTTCGCGTCCGTCGATGACCACTATGCCATCGCGGTTCCCCCGCCGCTCGCCCCGCGCGGCCCCCACCAATCCGCTTCTTCGAAAGGGGGACTTGACGGCACTGTACGATCCACAGCAACTTAACCCGCGAGGAAAGAATGCCAGCACAGGTTCAACGAGGCGGCAGGGCGCAGCGTACTTCTCCGGGCGAGGCCGAACGGTCGCGGACGGAGCTGGACAGTCGACTCTCACCACTCGTTGGCCGGTCGGTCGAACTCGGTGCGCTGTCCGACCGGCTGGAGTTGGCCGGGCGCGGAGATGGCGGCGCCATATTCGTCCGTGGCGAGCCGGGGATTGGCAAGAGCCGCCTGCTGGCCGAGTTTGCTTCCACCGCCGACGCTGATGGCTGGTGCGTCTTGCGGGGCCGCGCCTATGACATGGAAGGCATGCCGCCCTATCTGCCATTCATCGAAGCGCTACGCGAGCACGTGCACCACGCCCCGCGCGAATCCCTCGCCCGGTTGGCATCGGGCGCGCCGGAACTCTGCGTACTACTTCCGGAGATTCGCGACCTGGTCCCGAGCCTACCCCAAGCGGCGAGCCTCGGTCCCGAGGCTGACCGCTTCCGTCTGTTCGAATCGGTCGCGGGATTCCTCGTGGGCATCGCCGGCCAACCTGAATTCAAGGGCTTGCTCCTGAGCCTGGACGATCTGCACTGGGCCGACAAGACGTCCGTGCTCCTGCTTCAACACATCGTTCGTAGACGGGGAGACGCGCGTCTCCTGATTGCGGCGGCTTACCGGGCAACCGGCATGCAGCCCGACCATCCCTTGTACACCGTCCCCGGCGAGCTAACGCGCGAGCATGGCGGCAAGCACATTACCGTCCCGGCACTGAGCGAATCAGAAACATCGGCGCTGATTGAGAGCCTCGCTGGACGTCCCGTCCCTGACGCCCTCACGCTGACCATCCACCGCGAAACGTCCGGCAACCCGTTCTTCGTTGAGGAACTTGTGCGGCACCTGCTGGAACGCGATTCCAGCCTTTCGGCAGCGTCCGCAGCCATCAAAGGTATTCCGGATGGCGTACGCCAATTGATCAACGGGCGTTTGGCGAGCTTGCGGGAGCCTGCCAACTCCGCCCTCCAAACGGCTGCCGTGCTCGGCGACTCTTTCGCGTTCGATACGCTCTCAGCCGCGACAGACCTGGATGCTGTTTCGCTCATTGAGGCAGTCGAAGAGGCGGAGCGGGCCGGCATGTTGCGAGAAGAACCCGACGGTTACGCCTTCGCACACGCGCTCATCCGCCGCACTATCTACGACGGCCTGAGCCTCCCGCGGCGGCAACGGAATCACCTTCGCATCGCCGAGGCCATGGAGGCCGCCGGGATCGCCGAAGCCGACGCCAGCCGCGCCGTCCTCGCCCATCACTGGCGCGCAGCAGGACATCCCGAACGTGCGACTGACCTCCTCCTTCGCGCCGGCGACGCGGCACTCTCACTGACAGCCTGGGAGGAGGCAGCCAAGCACTGGGAATCGGCGCTCGAATGCATGGAGAAGACCGGTGACCCGGCCGTCAGGCGCGCGCGATTGCTCGAAGGGCTGGGCGACCTCTACTTCCTCAGCACCTTCGAAGCCCATCCTTCGGTGGAGCGGTATCTACAGGCGACGGAGCTGTACGAAGTGGCGGGCGACCCCGTCAGCGCTGCCCGTTCGAGGTCGCGGGCGGGCCGTAGCCTGACCTATCCCACCTCCGGATTCGATTATGAAACCGCCGTCGATTATCTGCGGGCAGCCGAAAAAGTGCTTAGCGCCGAACCGCCAAGCGTTGAATTGGGCGAACTTTATGCGGCGCTTGCTCACGCCGAATCGCACGCCCTGCGCTACGGTCTCGATGAGATGCTTAGCGTCATGGAGCGCTTGCGAGAGGTGTCGGAGCTGGTCGACGATGACTTCCTTCGCGACCTCCTTCGAATCCAGTCCTACCATCTGGAGGGGCACTTTCTTGGTTTGCAGGGCCACCTGGCGGAGGGCCTTGCGATGGAGGAGTTTGCCTCCGAAACAGCACTCGCTTTGGAAGAAAACCCGGGCGGCGCCACACAATGGCCGATGAGGTGGCGCGAGATCCTGCTCGCCTACAGTAGCAGCGACCGCACCAGCGCTACAGACGACGCGGGCTCCGTTCAGTTTTCGAGAGCGCACACGCGCAGGGGCCTGGTCAACCTCACGACCGGTTGTTCCGGGTGGCAGATCCTGGATTTGAACGATCCCCTGCCCGCCAGGGTCAAACACGAACGTGTGCGCGACCCCCAGGGACGCATCTTTGCCCCGTTCTTGCCATACGACCTCTTCCTCTGCGGGGACCTCGAGTCGCTTCGGAGAGTTGCCGAAGCCGGTCCGGACACCTTGAACCCCATGGCCAACGCGGGAGGCATCGCCCGTGCGCTGCTGGCCTGGGGAGAGGGGCGTTGGTCCGAAGCGCAGGAGGGCATCAATCTCGGCGGAGCGGGGGCCAATGAGATTCGCGAGGCGGGCAGCCGGGGAGCTCTCGTCTTTGTGAACCGCTGGTTGTTCCGGCTGACTCGCATCATCGGAGACTTCGAATCCGGCGAGTCGATTCTGCAAGAATCGCTGCGCATCTCGCTGAGCAGCGGCGCGGTGAAGTACGAATTCTTTGCCCGCGCCGAGATGGCCTTGCTGCTCGCACAGACGGGCCGGCTTGCGGAAGCCGAACCTCACCTCGCCCGCTGTCGCGAGATCCTCGCAGACGGCGAGGAATGGCGAGGCCTCGGAGGGCGGCTCGCCCTCGCCGAAGCCGTTGCCGGCGCTGGCGGGCACAGCCAAGCAGCCGATGCCAACTTCGAGCGGGCCATCGAGGTGTTCCGACGCCTGACGCTCCCGTGGGACGAAGCCGAGGCATTCGAGCTGTGGGCGCTCGCCCGCGGGCGTTCGTACCGCGGTCGAAACCGTCAAGCGTTCGTCGGCGAAAAGCTCGGCGCCTCCCGGTCGGTGTACTCACGCATCGGCGCGGGTCAGCCGTGGTTCGACCGGCTCGCCGCCCTCGAACAACGGCTCGTCACCTCGCCAGAACCGGCCGCGTTGCCCGACAAACTGACGCCCCGCGAGGTCGAAGTCCTGGTCCTTATCGCCCACGGGCGCAGCAACAAGGAGATTGGCCGGGAATTGGTGCTGAGCGTGCGCACTGTTGAGCGCCATCTCGCCAATGTCTACCTGAAGACGGGCTTGCACAGTCACGCCCAGGCCGCGAGCTATGCCTTCGCACACGGTCTCGCTTCCATCGAGTCGTAGCGTACGGGCCACTCTACGTAGCCGGCCGGTTGACGCACCTCGCCGTCCCAGTCCGTTAATCTACGCAGTTCTGCGGAAGCGGAGCCCCGTCACAACTCTCTAGCGTGTTCCTTGCTGGTCGACTCGCCGGACGCCGGCCAGAAACAGCCGCGCCGCCCGGCGGGTCACCGGCCAACCTGGCAAGAGGAGGCGCCGATGCAGAAACCCACACAGCCGCCTGGCTGCCCGGTCTCGATGTCATTGCCGTGGGTTACGCGACGTCTGTCACCGCGCCCTTGGCTCAGCCCCCGCGGGAGGGGTTTCCCGCAAGGAGAACACTTCAATGGCCAACCAACGGAGACCACCTTTCATCAAGAGGGTGTTGCCCCTGGCGGCACTCCTCCTCCTTGCTGCTGTCCTGCCCCTCGGCTCGGCGGTAGCACAGCAGCCGCCACAACAAACCAGTTTCAACGTGCCCTTCCGGAGCGTAGCGACGCCAGGGGCCACCTTCGACCTCGTGCAGAGCGTCATCGACTTTAACGCCGGGGCAAAGGCGACCACCAACACCGCGAGCGTACCGAACTACCTCACCGTGCTCGAAGGCGAGCTGACCGTGCAGATCGGGGACAAGTCGGAGTCGCTTGCAAAAGGCAAGGGCTTGGCCGTGCCTGCCGGGGCCGCGCTCACGATGAGCAACACTTCACCCGCGAAGGCCCGGCTCTTCGTTTCTACGCTTCTGCCGGTTGGAGAGGTCGCGAGTGTGCCGCAGCCGACTAG
>JANPDX010000227.1:0-2122 GCA_031431695.1 Dehalococcoidia bacterium | reverse complement strand
TATTCGAAGCTCGGACGCGTCCGCGAATTGAAGCAGTCCCGGCCCGAACTCAAGGTCGCCGTCATGGGCTGCATGGTCGGCTTGAAAACTGATGACCTTCGAAAGCGGTTTCCCCAGGTGGACGTCTTCGCCCGGCCCCAGCAGTTCGAACCAAAAAACGAACATTTAGAAGGCCCCGCCGAAGACCTCGGAGGCGAGTTCTGGCCTACCACCTACGCCATCCCGGAGGGACCCGCCGCATACGTACCCGTGGTCCACGGCTGCAACAAATTTTGCACCTACTGCATCGTTCCTTACCGCCGTGGCCGCGAAAAGAGCCGTCCGATGGACGAGATTGTGCGCGAGATCGCGTACCTGGCAGCCCAGGGTGTGCGCGAGGTGACGCTTCTCGGGCAAACAGTCGAAGCCTACGGTCACGACCTTGCCGAACAGCCCGACCTGGGCGACCTGATGCGTGAGCTTTCGGCACTCGATCGGCTCGAACGGATTCGTTTTCTGACCTCGTATCCGAAGGACATGACCCACCGAATTCTCGAAGCTGTTGCCGAGTTACCAAAGGTGATGGAGTCCTTCTCGCTCCCCGTCCAGGCCGGAAGCGACGCCGTGCTCGATTCGATGCGGCGGGGGTATACGCGCCAGGAGTTCATCGAGAAGATCGGCGAGGTGCGGGACCTCATGCCCGCTGCCGGGATCACCACCGACATCATCGTCGGGTACCCCGGCGAAACGGATGCCGACTTCGAAGACACATGCTCTGTCCTGGAGCAGCTCCGGTTCGACAAGGTTCACGTTGCCGCCTATTCGCCTCGGCCGGGGACGATCGCCTGGCGAAAGATGGAAGACGACGTCCCGAACGAGGTCAAAGCCGCCCGTCTGCACCGGGTTGAGGAGATCGAGGGGCGAATCTCGCAGGAGATCAACTCGACCTATGTCGGTTCCGAACAGTCCGTGCTGATTGAAGGCGTACGCAAAGAGCAGCCGTTTGGGCGCACCCGGACCGGCAAACTCGTCCACCTCGATTCGCCCGCCCGGATCGGATCCTTCGTTGATGTTCGCATTGAGCATGCCGGCCCGTTTTCGCTGCGCGGCATGCCGGTTGATTCGCTCGCGCTGGTTTAGTCTTCCTACGGGCACTCCGCTCTCGCCGCGTCTAGTATTTCGGGACAACGCTTTCGGAGGCCAGATATGAAGTTCGAAGAAATCAAGCGCGTCGGTGTACTCGGCGGAGGAATCATGGGCGGCGGGATCGCCCAGACCTATGCGGTCGCCGGGTTCGAAGTGGTGGTGCGTGACATAAACGACGACGCGATCAACGCCACGCGACACGCTATCTTCGATGGCAAGTGGGGCATTAAGCGGGGGGTCGAGCGCGGAAAGATCGCCTTCGACGATGCCATCGTCGCAATGTCGCGCGTAACCCTCGGCGAACCGCTCGAAGTACTCGCCGACTGCGATGTCATTATCGAGGCCATTCCCGAGAAGCTCGACCTTAAACAGCAAGTGCTCGCCGAACTCGATGCGATTGTGAAGCCCACCGCGATCTTCGCTTCGAACACGTCCGGGTTCGTCATCCAGGAAGTGGCGCGCGATGTTTCCGCCTCGCGAAAGGCGCTTTTCGTTGGCATGCACTTTTCTAACCCGGTGACGACGATGAAAATGTGTGAGGTGGTCTACACGCCGGAGTCCTCGCAGGATACTGTGGACGCCATCTCCCGGCTGGCGGAAGCGGGTGGCAAGGTCGTTTCGCTGGTTCGAGACACGCCGGGGACCTACGGATTCCTGCTGAACCGTATTTTCGGCGCAGCGGCCAGGGAGGCCCGTGCGATTGCAGAACAGGGGATCGCCACTCGCGAAGACATCGACAAGGCGATGATCACCGGCCGCAACTGGCCCTCAGGGTTCTTCGGCAGCCGGGGTGGCATCGGTAAAGAGTGGTAGCAGGCGCCTGAAACCTCGCCGCAGTGCGGACAGCGGGCGCCGTGCTCGATAGAATCCCAACCAGAACCGCAGCCGCGGTGGAGCTACGCGATGCCCGGCCCACTTGATGGAATCCGAGTCCTCGACTTCACCCGTTTTCAGCAGGGACCGTTCGGGACGGTTCAGCTCGCCGACCTCGGTGCAG
>JANPDX010000226.1:0-4150 GCA_031431695.1 Dehalococcoidia bacterium | reverse complement strand
TTAAGGCAGCACCTCGTGGTTAGCCCGGAGGAAATCCTGGATGCGCTGGGCTACCCCGCGGAGACACCCTTCGACTGGGAACCATCGGGCGAGACGCCCGGAACTCCCACCCGCCTCATCGTCGGTGGTGGACGCCCGCTGCACGCGGTGGTGCGAGAGCCAGTCGAAAACGATGCAGCCATGAACCATCAGGCGGTCAGCGAAGCGCTCGGCAAGGCGGGTTACGCATTCGCGCCAAAGCTGCTGGCGAGGGTTGGGACCGCGACAGTCGAGGTTTCGTTGCCGGGCGCGACGGCGATGCAGTTCGTGCCGCCCCCCGGGTCCGCCGAGGCTGCCATGCGGGCGCTCGCGGCGCTTCACTCCCTCCCGGTTCGTGAAGGTTTGGACTGGGGAAGGTCGCCGGACGTGATGTTCCCGCCGGGAGAACTCCCACTCCACCGCCTGGGCTTCTCGGCCACGGAGAGGGAGCCATCAAGGGAACCTCTTGGCGAAGCGCTCGCGTATCTGCTGGCCTCCCCTTTCGGGTTCGCCCACAGGAATGCCGTTGCCTCGAACGTCGTGCTGGCGCCGGGGCAAGCCTGGCTTTGCGACTTCTCAACCTCCGGTTACGGCCCGCAACTGTTTGATATCGCGGCGTTCTTGCTCACCAGCGGCATCGAAGCCCCGGGACGCCGGGCGCTGGCCGCCGCCTATGCCAGAGAACGTGGACTCTCGCCAGACGCAGCGGCCGGCCTGGTCGATCTGCTAGGGATCCTGTGGGGGATGCAGTGGTTGCTGGAAGTACCCCGAAGGCTCATCACCAGTCTGGGCGACGACGCGACGACGGCTGCGCTCAGGCTGATGATCGCCCGCATCGACAAGGGCATTCGCCAACGAGCCGGCGATTCTGTGGTGGCGGAGAGAATCCGCGCCGCCCTTTGGCCGAGACAATGACCCAAACTCATCGACAAGCGCGCCGCCGCCCTCGACAATCCTGCCGATGACTGTCCCGACCGCCTATCCGGGGAACATGACAGAGATCGACTTTGTCGAGGCATATGCGCGTTCGGCGTTGAAGAAACCGCAAATGGCCGCCGATGCCGCTCTTCGCACGCTCGTGTTTTCCGAAGCTGGCGACCGTGCCATCCTCGTCGGTCTTATCGCGCAAGAACTCACGGAAGCGGCTCGGCGACTTGTCGCCGTCTATGAGGCACTGAGCGATCGGACGCATCCCGTCGCGCTGTCGTTGCTCAATCCCCTGCCCGGCGCCGCCCAGTGGAAGACGTTCGTCCAGCGCGCCGCGACGATCTCGCCGGAACAGATGCTGCGGGAACTCTCCATCGGCAACGACGCGCTGGAATCGGCCCAGCTTTTGCGGGCTCAACCGGAGCTTGCGGAAATCACGGGCATGATTTCGGCGGCCGAAACCGGCAACCTGCTCCTGCTCATCCCGGACCTTGCTCGGCGGCTCGTAGCCGAGGAGTGCTGGCTTGCGGGGATCGACTCGAACGGCCAGCCAATAGCCTCCAGTTTCGGCAGTTCCGAATCCGACGCGACGACGCTCGCCGATATCGCCGCCGACCTTTCCGGCATCGCCCGCGGATTTCTGATGTCGTACCTCGGCGCTCGGCGCGGCGCAGGCCGGCAGGACTGAGGTGGCTTCCTGGCAGCCCGGGCCCAAGAACGCCATCACCGATGTCCCCGGTATTCGCGTTGGGCACTACACCGACCGCCGCGGACTAACTGGCTGCACGGCGATCCTCTGCGAATCAAGCGTCGCGGCGGCGGTTGATACTCGCGGTGGCGCGCCGGGCACCCGAGAAACGGACGTCCTTGGCCTCGGGAACCTCGTGCGCAAGTGCCACGCCGTGGTCCTCACGGGCGGCAGCGCCTTCGGGCTTGCCGCCGCCGATGGCGTGATGCGCTGGTTGGCCGAACGGGGAGAAGGATTCCCGACAGCGCATCGGCCCGTGCCAATCGTTTCAGCAGCGGTGTTGTATGACCTCGGCATAGGCGACCCGATGGCAGCGCCAACAGCTGAGGATGGCTATCGCGCCGCATCACGGGCGAAAGGCGGCGCCGTTGCCGAAGGCTCGGTCGGTGCGGGAACCGGCGCCACCGTCTCGAAACTCCTTGGCCCGGACTTCTGCCTCAAGGGCGGTCTCGGCACCGCCAGCCTGCTCGGGCCGAACGGGATCGTCGTCGGCGCGATCGTCGCGACCAACCCGGTCGGCTCGCTGAGTGACCCCTCGACGGGAAGACTCGTTGCCGGCCCGAGGGGAGCAAGAGGCCGCTTCGTCTCGTTGCCGGATGCCCTCGCGAAACGGACGGCGGCGATGGAAGCGGCACCGGGCGAGAACACGACACTGATCTGCATCGCGACAAATGCGAAGCTTGAACCGCACCAACTCCAGCGCCTCTGCACGCACGCTCACGATGGCTTCGCCCGGGTGGTCGCACCCGCCCACACGCTCGCGGACGGCGACATCGCCTTTGCCATTTCCATGGGCAGTCTCGAGGTCCAGCCCCACGATGTTCTTACCGTTGGCGCCCTGGCCGCGCGGGCAGTGGAGATTGCCCTGCTTCGCAGCGTGATGTTGGCGAAGGGCGCGAAGGGCGTGCCCTCCGCCGCCGAATGGCGGGACTGATGCCCGTTGGCTCAGGGAAACGGTGGGTTGTTGTGTGATCGGGGCCACACGAACCACTTGTGGAAGCGTCCAGTGGGGTTTACCGTCCGCAACTGGGCTTTACCGCCCAGCGAAACACCATGGGGAGCACGAGCATGAGAAAAGTCTTACTGGCGCTGCCAGCACTGGCGATAGCGATCGCCGCGGTATTTGCATCCGCGGGACAGTCGGCGCAGGCCGCCACCACAATCAGCGTGAAAGTCGGCGACGGCGCCGAAGGGTACGCGGTCAACCTTTTCGCCCCGGGCACTGTTTACGTCCAGCCCGGCGATACGGTGAAGTTCACCTTCCCGTGGTTCGAACCGCACAGCGTCACCTTCGGCATTCCCGCCGGCGACCCCACAGTCCTCGTAGGTGGCGCCAATCCGAGCTACGACGGCACCGGTTTCCTCAGCTCCGGTCTCGTATTCGGTTCAGCAACCGGCACCGATAGCTATTCCGTCACCTTCCCCAAGAAGGGGAGCTACGCCTACTTCTGCATCCTCCATCCGCTTATGACCGGCACGGTGGCCGTTCAGACACCGGACCTTGGCACGCCTGACAACCAGGCTTCGGTCGATGGTCGCGCCAAGGCGCTCATCGATACCTCGCTCAGCCAGCTCAAGGCAGTCGCTGCCGGAATGGCCGCGAAGCCGGTGTCCATCGGCGCGAACGCTGCTGGAGGCCGCAAGTACACGCTTGCCATCAGCTCCTCCACCGATCATCCTGCCGGCGATGTCCAGCAGTTCTTCCCGGGCAGCGTCAACATCGGCGTCAACGACTCGATCGAATGGGTTTCGGGCGTACACACGCCGCACACCGTTTCCATCGGTAACCCCGGCGCTATCGCGGCGCTCATACCGCCTGGCGGCGCCGAAGCCATTCTCGATATCGCGGCTTCCGTCCCCGCTGGCGGAAAGTTCGATGGCACGGGCATCGTCAACAGTGGCGTCCTCGGAATCGGCTACCCGAAGGGCACGAAGTTCGAGCTCAGCTTCACGAAGGCCGGCACGTACCAGTACTTCTGCCTGCTGCACTTGAACCAGGGCATGGCCGCCCGCGTCGTCGTCGGCTCGCCGCTCCCGCCAAACACTGGTGATAGCGTTACGGCGCAGTCCGGCGCCAGCGGACTCTGGCTCGTAATCGGCGCAATGGCGGTTGCCTTCGCGGCGACGGGCGTGGCCTTCGCCTCCACCCGGCGCTAACTCGCGCCTCACGCACCATCACGAGTGGCCATCGCACCAGCGGTGGCCACTCCGTTTGTGCCGCGAAACACTGGTTGTACGAACACAGCGAGGGAGCACGATGCGGCGAACCATGGGACTAACGCTTATCACGCTGGGGCTTTTCGCGGCCTGTGGTGGCGGTTCGGAATCAACCAGCCTCCCTACCGTGCTGCCAGTGGCGACCGCCACCGCGACCGTCCCGGCGACAGCCGTTTCATCGACTGCGACCCCCGGATCAACCGTCCCGGCCGTGGCCTCTTCAACTCCAGTGCCGAGTCC